>JBOHTB010000001.1:0-14412 GCA_050733435.1 Gemmatimonadaceae bacterium
CTTTACGGGCAAGCAGAAGCTCGTCGATACCGCGGGACGCGTTGAGCGCTTCCGGCAGAAGTACGGCAAGCAGGCCGCTGGCTCCAGCTCGGAAAGCTGAGTCTACGCGACCGGCTCAGGGACGCCGTAGAACGCGCCTCTGAGGTAGAGCGAGAGCTCTCCGATCCGAAGACCGTAAGGGACCAGCAGCGCATGGCCGCGCTGGGCCGCGAGCTCAGGCATCTTCAACCGCTCGCAGAGATGGCCGCCAGACTCGAGAGGCAAGAGCAGGAGCTCGCGGAAACTCGCGAGCTCCTCGACTCTGAGGATCCCGAGATGGCGCGCGAAGCAGAAACCGAAATCTCGCGCCTCGAAAACTCCATCGAGCAGCTCCTCGAAAAAATAAAGCCAGCGCTCGTACCTCAAGACCCTCTCGACGACCGCCCAGCAATAGTCGAGATCAGGGGTGGCACCGGTGGCGATGAAGCAGCTATCTTCGCCGCCGATCTCTTTCGCATGTACACCCGCTTCGCCGAGGGGCGCCGCTGGCGCGTTGAGATGATATCCCAATCCGAGGGTACGCTTGGCGGGATGAAAGAAGCGATTTTCAAGGTGAGGGGCGATGGCGCGTATGGAGCGATGCGCTGGGAATCCGGGGTGCATCGCGTCCAGCGAGTCCCAGTGACCGAGAACCAGGGACGAATCCATACGTCGGCTGCCACAGTCGCCGTACTTCCCGAGGCTGAAGAGATCGATCTCAAGATCGAGGACAAGGACCTGCGGATTGACGTTTTCCGATCGTCGGGGCCGGGCGGACAGAGCGTCAACACCACCGACTCCGCAGTGCGCATTACGCACATCCCCAGCGGTATCGTGGTGAGTCAGCAGGATCAGAAATCACAGCTCCAGAACAAGCTGAAGGCGATGGAGGTTCTTCGCGCGCGCCTGCTCGATGCAAAGATTGCGGAACAGGAGGCGTCGCGCGCGCGAATGCGAAAGACTCAGGTTGGCACTGGAGATCGCTCCGCGAAGATCAGGACCTACAACTATCCGCAGAACAGGGTCACTGACCACAGAATCAATCTGACTCTGCACGAGCTGACAAAGGTGCTCGATGGGGACATCGAGCCTTTCATCGAGGCGCTGAAAGTCGCCGATGTCGAGGAAAGGCTTGGCGAGTAATTCGAGCGCCCGTTTTTTCCCAACCAGGATTCCAATCGGAACGATCGGCGATCTCCTGGCGGGCTGCGCCTCGATGCTCGACGGGGAAGGCGTGGCTGATGCTGAGAGGGAGGCCAGAGAAATCGTGGCGGCCGTGCTCGACGTCCCGAAATTCTGGGCCGCCGCAAATTCCGTCTCAGATGCCTCGCCGGACGTCGCACGCGCGGTAATCCGTGCTGCAATGAGCAGGGCGAGCGGAGCTCCTCTCGCCTACGCGGTGTCTCGAGCGTCGTTTCGCCATCTGACGCTCGAGGTAGACGATCGTGTGCTCATCCCGCGCATGGAGACCGAGCTTCTTGTCGAGCGTGTGCTCGATCGGTGTGGCGGAGACGTACGCGTCGTCGCCGACATCGGCACGGGATCCGGCGCGATCGCGCTGTCGCTGGCGTTCGAGCGGGAATTCGAGCGCATTTTTGCAACGGACATCTCGCTCGATGCGCTCGCAGTAGCACAGAGTAACGCCGTGTCTCTCGGCGCGGTGCTCAAAACGGCCGTCGAGTTCCGTCACGGCTCGCTGCTTGCCCCGCTAAGCGGTAAGAAGATGGACGCAATCGTTTGCAATCCGCCGTACATCAGCTTCGCCGAACTTTCGGAACTTCCGCCGGACGTGCGGGACTGGGAACCCAGCCTGGCGCTGCTGAGCGCCGATGGCGGGCTAGCAATCACGCGAGCGCTCGTGAATCAGGCGCCCGGTTTTCTTCATGCTGGGGGCCTGCTCGCTCTCGAGGTCGACATGCGGCGCGCGAGCTCGGTGGCGGAAATGCTCGCCGTTGATGGACGGTACTCTGATGTCGAGGTTTTGCTCGATCTCAGCGGCCGGGAGCGATTCGTATTCGCACGATGCGACTGAGCGCTCCGGCCTGAAAGGAGAGGAAATGCTTGAAGAGAAAGCGAAGGATCTGGGCCGGCTCATCGGGCAAAGTCCCGAGTACCAGGCCCTGAAGAGATCGAGCGAGGGTCTCAACGACGACCGGGAAGCCGTTGCGCTGCTGCAGCAGATGGAGAAGCTGCGGGGTGAAGCGCAGCAGCTGATTCAGCGCGGGGAGAATCCCACCGACGAAATGGAGCAGCAACTCGACTCAATGCTCGAGAAGATCCAATCCCAGCCCGTATATCAGCGCGCAGTGTCGGCACAGGAAAACTTCGACAAGCTCATGGTGCGCGTGAATCAATGGATCATGGACGGCATGAAGAAGGGTGCGGCGAGTCCGATCATCACGCTCTCCTGACCATGTCGCGTGGCAGGCTCATCGTCTTCGAGGGGCCGGAAGGGGCCGGCAAAACCACACAGATAGGTCTCATTGCGGAGAGACTCGGTGTGGCCGGAATATCGTGTGTAGCAGTGCGCGAGCCGGGCGGGACTCCGGTCGGCGATGCGATACGCGGGATTCTCCTCGACCCCGAGCAGCAAATCAGCGCCGCGGCGGAAGCACTGCTGTTCATGGCGTCGCGCGCTGAGCTAATCTCGCGGGAAATCGGACCGGCTCTCGCCCAAGGCGATATCGTCCTGCTCGACCGATTTTTTCTGTCAACGTATGCGTACCAGGTCATTGGACGAGGGCTTCCTGAAGACAGCGTCCGCGCTGCCAACCGTCTGGCGACCGACGGACTGGTGCCGGATCTGACTCTCTTGCTCGACGTACCTCCGCGAGAGGGGTTGGGGCGAGCGGACGCTCGTGGCAAACGCGACCGGATGGAGCGTTCGGGCGACGACTTCCACGACCGCGTCGGCGCCGCATTCAGAAAATTCGTCGATCCGTCCTGGCAACACTCCCATCCAGAGTGCGGACCAATCAAGTTGATAGATGGGACGGGCGCGGAAAATACAGTTCTGGATCGGATCATTGATGTGCTTTGCTCGGCATTTCCCCAACAATTCGGCGTCATTGCGAGCTAATTCGATATGAGACTAAAGCTTCCCAGCGCCTCCGCGCGCGCCCGGACGATCATCGTCGCCGGCACGCTGCTCGGCGCGCTGATAACAGGCGGATGGCTGCTTCAACGCGGCTCCCGGACGGGCGCTTTCACGGCCTACGAAGGCGAGCAGCTTTTCGACAACGTCCTGAAACACGTCGAGACCGATTACGTCGACACCGTCAGTGATTCCGCGCTATATCGGAAATCGCTCGATGGGATGCTGTATGAGCTTCGCGATCCGTACACGACCTTTCTGCCACCGGACCGCTTCGCCCGTCTTAACGAGAGCACGACCGGTAACTACGCCGGGCTTGGCCTCGAGACAGATCTGCGCGATGGCTGGCTCATCGTCGTTGCGCCCTTGCCCGGTGGCCCCGCCGAGCGCGCCGGGTTGCAGCCGGGAGACCGAATCATCGAGATCGCCGGAAAGGAGGCGAAGGGCTGGACGACCGAAGAGGCGTCAAACGCGCTGCGCGGCAAGCCAGGCACTTCGGTAACGCTCAAGATCGAGCGCCCAGGACTCACGAGCCCGATCGAGCTCACTCTTGTTCGCTCGACAATCCATCAAAGCGCCGTTCGCAGAGCTTCGATGATGGGCGATGGCATCGGCTACATAGATCTGAAAGTATTCAGCGATTCGACGGCGAAGGAGCTAACGGGCGCGATCGCGACGCTTCTTGGAAGCGGGATGAAAACTCTCGTGCTCGATCTGCGGACCAATCCCGGCGGGCTCCTGACCCAGGGCGTCAGGGTCTCTGACATATTCCTCAATCCGGGCCAGCGAATAGTGAGCATGCGCGGCCGCGTTCCCGAGGCAAATCGCGATTACGCCGATACCGCGAAGCAGCGGTGGCCGGATCTCCCGTTGATTGCTTTGGTGGACGGCCGCAGCGCAAGCGCGGCGGAGATAGTTGCCGGAGCGCTGCAGGACCACGACCGGGCGGTCATCGTGGGCACTCCTACCTACGGAAAGGGGAGCGCGCAGAGCGTAGTCTCCTTTGGACCCGAGGGCGGACTCAAGCTGACTACCGCGCGCTGGTTTACGCCAGCCGGAAGATCGATCTCGCGGCACATACCTACCGAAGAAGAAGACGACGAGGATGCCGCGCCAGCGCCTCGGGAGCGATTTAGGACTGACGCGGGCCGCGTGGTCTATGGTGGCGGCGGCATCACCCCGGATGTCGTCGTCGGTGACAGCACTGTGCCGGTTGCGGAGGGAAATTTCATTCGTGCGCTCGGGGCGAACGCCGGGCACTTCAGGGACGCGGTGACCGATTACGCGCTTTACCTGAAAGGAACGCACTCGATCACTTCGCCGGATTTTGTCGTCACGCCGACCATGCTGGAGGAAGTCTGGAAGCGAATGAAGCAGCGTGGCATCGATATTCCCCGTTCAGCCTTCGACGATGCGCGGCCACTCGTAACGCGGCTCACCGGGTTCGAGATCGCTCGCTATGTGTTCGGCAGCGATGCCGAATTCAGGCGTCGGGCATCGGTCGACCAACAACTACAGAAAGCGCTGGAGCTCGCGCGCGGGTCGCGGAATGAGAGCGATCTCCTCCGCAAGGCGAATGCGCTTGCGCAGGCGGCAGATACGCTCGGGACTCAGTGAGCGAGCGTGTTTTCATAATCGGGCCCGGCCACGTTGGGCGCGGACTTTTCCGCGCCTTTCGCGCGTCGGGAGTCGAGGTCGTTGGCGTTCACGGCAAGCGGCCATCAGGTGTCGCCACGTCCGGCGGTGCTCTGCCCAGGGGAATGGCGACCGCGAACGTTGTGCTGGTTTGCGTTCGCGATCCGCAGATTGACGAGACCATGGCAGAAATTGCCGTCGCGGCGAGCGACGGACGTATTTCGCGTGGCAGCGCGATACTCCACACTTCGGCGATCGCAGAACCAGCTGGCCTGCGCACGTTGAGCGACGAGGGGTTTCCGGGAGGGACTTTTCATCCGTTGGTGCCGTTCGCCGATCCCGACGTATCCGCGGAAATGCTCAGCAGGGGATGGGTGGGAATAGACGGCGAGAACGCTGCCAAGAACGCGTCAAGACGGCTGGCGGGACACATTGGCGCGAGGACACTGGAGATACCGCCAGGAAAAAAGCCAGCGTACCATGCCGCCGCCGTGATCGCGTCAAACTTTCCGGTTGTTCTTGCGTCGGTCGCAGGCCACCTCCTTCACGACATCGGCATTCCGGATTCAAGCGCATTCCAGGCTGTGGAGAGTCTGATGAGCGCGGCGCTGGCGAATATGAAACAGGCTCTCCCGGACGACGCGCTGACCGGACCCGTCGTGCGGGGAGACGCCGAGACGATTGGACGGCACGTTCAGGCTCTGAGCTCACACCCTGCCGCCCTCGACGTGTATCGCGCCCTGTCGGCCGCTGCGATCGACATCTCCCAGTATCGCGGCACCGATCAGAAGAAGCTGGCAGCCATCAGGGGCCTGCTCAGATCCGGTAAGCGCTAAAAGATCGCGGTTTGTTCTAGTACACGGCTCCCGCGAGTGCCTTCTGGTCGACGACCTTCGCGCCGTTTGGAACGGCGAAGCGGAAACTCGAGCGACTGAGAGGCGGGTTCGGAGTGAAGCTCGTAATCACGACATGACGCCTCAGCCCGTTCGCGGATTCGACATCGAAGCCTCTGATGCTGGAGTCGCTGTCATCGATCCATACCTTCGCGGTCTTGAAGGGCGCATCCGCTGACCTCGGGACGAGCGTCACTGCATGCGTCGGATGTCCCTCGAGCACTGCCGTTCCGCTCGCAGAAACTTTGAAGCGGCGCCGCGGTGAGTTGAGGAATTGGTCCGCCGGATCGACGGCGCTCGCGCTCTCTCCATTATATGGCATCCGCACTACCTGTCCGGGAACGCTGCTCGGCAGATAGACCCACAGAGTCGATCCGTCGGCTGTAACACGGTCGCCACTGTCGAAATCAATGCTTAAGAGATTCGGCTTTCTGCGAATGATGACACCCTTCGTGGTCTGGGTCCTTCCTGTAAGCGGATTCGTGAGCGTTTGACTGAACTCGGCCCGCATTGTGTTGAGTCGAGCGTACGCGGCCGCAGCGCGATCGATGATCGAGTCGGCGTTCTGTGCCGGCGCTAAGGCAGGAAAGGCGGCGATCGCGCCAGCCGTGAGGTAGATGAGTGTCTTCATGGGAGAACCTACACTGCTACGACTGGGCCGTTCCCGTGTGTGCGGGAGGAATGCTGCGACCGATTGCCGCAGCAACGGCGCGCAGCTCCCGAACGAGCTGCGTGAACTGATCGGGGTAAAGCGACTGGGCACCGTCTGACAGCGCGCGGTCGGGCTCGGGGTGAACTTCGATCAGCACTCCGTCGGCACCCGCGGCGACGGCGGCGCGCGCCATCGGAATCACCTTGTCTCTGAGCCCGGTTCCATGACTTGGATCCGCGATGATTGGAAGATGCGACAGTCGATGGACGATCGGGACAGCGGTGAGGTCGAACATGTTGCGAGCCGCGGGGTCGAAGCTCCGCACTCCGCGCTCGCACAGAATGACCCTCTCATTCCCTTCCGCGAGGATGTACTCTGCGCTCAGCAAAAGGTCGTTGATGGTCGCAGCCAATCCGCGCTTGAGGAGAATGGGCTTCTTCATTCTGCCAACGGTTTTCAGGAGCGAATAATTCTGCATGTTGCGCGCGCCAATCTGTATGCAATCTGCGACTTCGGCGACGAGGTGGGCGCCTTCGGAGTCCATCGCTTCAGTGACAATGGGCAGCCCTGTCTCTTCCTTTGCGCGTGCGAGCAGCGCCAGGCCTTTCTCTCCCATTCCCTGAAATGAATACGGAGAGCTACGCGGCTTGAACGCGCCGCCCCTCAGTGCGTTGCCGCCGGCCGCCTTGACGATTCTTGCGGCTGAAAGAATCTGCTCCTCGGATTCGACCGAGCATGGTCCGCCGATGACGACGACCTCGTCACCGCCGATGGATACGCCAGGCGCGATCTCAACGATCGTGTTCTCGGATTTCCATTCCCGGGAAACCTGCTTGTATGGCTGGGTGACGTGAATGATCTGGGCGACGCCGGGAAGCGCCTCGAGCCGAGATGCATCCACGCGGCCATCGTTTCCGACGAGACCAACTGCCGTGCGCTGAGCGCCGGGCATTGGCCGCGCGTCATATCCCATTTCCTTGATAATGCTGACCACGCGATCGACGTCTTTCGCCGTCGCGTCGTGTTGCATGACTACTAGCATCTATGCGGTGACTGGCGCCGCGTCGGCGGTCTCGGCGGGCTCCTCTTGGAGCTGAGGGATGTGGGCGGGGTGAGCTGGAGAAATCGTCTCGTCCACCGTCTTGCCCCGCATGCGGACACTGACGAGCGATGAAACGCCCGGCTCCTGCATCGTCACGCCATACACTGCATCGGCGGCTTCGGTGGTGGTTCGCGGGTTATGGGTGATCACGATGAACTGCGTTTTCCCTTTGAATCTGTTGAGCATCCGAACGAAATGTCCGACGTTCTGATCGTCGAGCGGTGCGTCGACCTCGTCGAGGAGGCAGAACGGGCTTGGCTTGGTGAGGAAGATTCCGAAGAGAAGCGACAGCGCCACCAGCGCCTTTTCACCGCTCGACAGGAGATGGATCCGCTGAGTTCTCTTGCCCCGCGGCGAAGCATGGATCTCGATATCACCTTCCAGGGGACTTTCCGGATTCTCGAGGCGCAGGTCGCACTCGCCGCCGCCGAATAGAGTCATGAAAATGTTTCGGAAGTTCTCCCGTACCTTGACGAATGTCTCGAGGAAAAGCGCTCTCGCCGTTGTATCGATCTCACGGATCGCCTGCTGCAACGAGTTCTTCGCTGAATTCAAATCGTCGCGCTGAGTCGTGAGAAATGCGAGGCGCCTGGTTTCTTCCTCGTGCTCCTCGATCGCCATCGGGTTGACGGGCCCGAGCGCGTCGAGCTGTTCGCGAACGACAGCGGCTTCGGCGCGAAGCGTCTCGTCGTCGAGGTCGAGTGTCTCGGCGCCGGCCAGCAGCTCGTCGACCGGTTTCTTCCATTCAGCCTCCAGCCGCTCACGAATCGCTGCCCTGCGCCCCGAGAGCTCGGTGTATCTGAGCTCCGCGGAATGGAGCTCCTCGCTCAAGCCAGAGACGCGATGCCGGAGCTCCGCGAGCAGCTGCTCGTCGCTGGTCAAACGCTCGTCCACTGCATGGACAAACAGCTCCGCGTCGGCGTGCTTCTGTTCGGCAGCCAATAACGTTGCGTGACGGGCATCGAGGTCGATTTGCCAGCGCGCGAGCATGTCTTTGAGCTGGGCATCGGCGCTGGATAGAGTCGTCAGCTCGAGCTGAAGATTTTCCACGCGGCCGCTCGCCGAAGCGTATTCCTCGCTCAAATGCCTGCGCCGGTCCAAGGCAACCTCGAGCTGGGCCTGCGCTTGAGCGCGTCGAATCTGGCTTGCCGTCCGTTGTTCGCGGGCTTCCTCCTGCTGTTGCTCCGTCACGGCCAGCATTTCGCGCGCAGAGGAAACCCTCGCTTCATGTCCGGCGATTGCTCCTTCCATTTCCGCGGCTCGAATCGCCAGCGACTCTATGCGCGCGGAAACAATCGCTTCGCGCTCTGACAATCGCTCCACGAGAGAGCGCGCCTCCGCGGCTTCACGTGCGGCACGCTGGTGCTGGCGTGCAAGGACGTCTGACCGATCGGCGGCTTCCGAGTTCGAGCGTGCGGCAAGCGACGCAGCCTCTTGCGCCACAATCGCCGATCGCTCGGCCGATGCGAGTGCGGCGCGCTCGGATTCCGCGATGCCTGCGGCGCTGTGGCGAGCGGCCGCGCTGTTGGCAACTATCTGTCTCAGCTCTACGATCTCCGCGCGCCGACGAAGAGGTCCCGGACCGGACTCCGCGGATGGAAGCCAGATCGCGCCACGGGCATCGACAAAGGCGGCCCCGTTCTCGAGCGGCGACACACGTCCGAGTAGCAGGCGCACCCAGGGCCGCGCGGGCGACGATGCCTCGACCAGATCCGCGAGTCCCGTTGGAACTCCGGCGAAATCCTGCGATTGATCGGGCGTCGAATCGATTGGAAGAAGAAGAAGAGGCCCAGGCTCGGTCGACGCGTGCCATGCGCGCACAGCGTCCGCGACACCCCGGTCGCGAACGAGGACTGCGTTCACGGTAGGCCCGAGGAATCGCTCGATCAAACCTGCGGTGCTCGCGTCGGTGTTGATGAAATCGCTGAGGGGGCCGACTATCGATCCCTCACCGAAGATGCCGCGCTCCCTCAGCAGGCGGGCCGCGGCAGGGGCGAGACCCACTCGCTCTCGCTCGAGAGCTTCGAGAGCGTTGAGTTTGGCCACTGATGCCGTGTAGAGCTCTTCGGCCCGAAGAAGCTCTGAGCGCGCTGCACTCTCACGCTCGCGCACAGTGGCGAGGAAATCGCGCGACTCATCAGCGGCAAGCGCGGTCTCTGCCACGCGGCTCGCCGCGATCGCGGCAGCGTCTTCAGCCGTCGCAAGATCCCGTCGGAAAGACTCCGCGGCGTCGAACAGTTGAGCGAGCTCGGACTCCAGAGCTCCTCTGCGCGCGACAAGCTCCGATAGCTCTCTATCGCTCGATTGGCGCTCGAGCTGGGCGCGGTGAAGGCTCTCGCGCAGCTCGCGCAATGCACTCTCGCCCTCTTCGACGTTCGAGCGAGCGACGATCAACGCGGCACGCACATCCTCTTCACCGCGCGCGTGGAGAGCCAGCGCATCGTTTGCTGCGCGCACAGAGCTCTCGAGCTCGGCGAGCTCGATTGTCGCGCGCTCCAGCTCGCTGCTTACCCGACCGGCCGCTGCATCGCCTTCGCGGCGCTCTTCCTCGGCGCGTTCCCTGCGCGACGTTGCGTTGCGGAGCCGTTCCTCCGCTACCGCGATTTCTCCGCGCAGCTGTTGCGTGCTTTCGCGCTGGTCCGATACCAGGCGGGCAAGCTCCGTTCTCCGCGCCTCCGCGCCGGTACGTTCGGCAAGCGCGGACTCGCGTGCGACTTCTGCGCCGAGCAGTCTCGCTTCTTCGGACGGGACTTCGATGCGGAGCGCGCCGACTCGGCCCTCGAGGCGCAGAAGCTCTTCGCGCCAGGCATCCATCTCGCGCGACGCGTGGGCGACCTCCAACGTGAACCGGCGCGTCATCAGCTCACCGTGTCGCTCGGCGCGCTTTCTCTGGCGGGCCAGCGAACGAACCTGACTCTGGACCTCCGCGATGAGATCGTCGATGCGTGACAGATCGACGGTCGTCTCCTCCAGACGACGCTCAGCGCTCCGCTTACGATCGCGGTAAAGACCGACTCCGGCTGCCTCCTCGAAAAGTTCTCGACGCTCGTCCGGTTTGTCCGAAAGCAGGGCGTCGACCATCCTCGCTTCGATCACGACGCCCGAATCGGCGCCGAGCCCTGTTCCCCTCACCATGTCGTGGATGTCGCGCAACCGACACGGCGAGCTGTTGAGAAAGTAGTCGCTCTCGCCGGAGCGACTGAGGCGCCGTGTTATAACGACTTCGCGAAATGGAATATCCAGCGCGCCGTCGTCGTTCTCGAAGTGGAGCGAGACCTCGGCGAGATTCACCGCGCGACGGGCCGAGGACCCCTGAAAGATCACCTCTTCCATCTTCGCGCCGCGAAGCGCCCTCGCGCGCTGCTCGCCGAGCACCCAGCGCACCGCATCGGAGACGTTGGATTTGCCGCAACCGTTAGGACCCACGATCGCCGTGACTCCCGGCTCGAACACCATGTCGGTTCGATCGGCGAACGATTTGAATCCGTGAATCTCGAGCTTCGTCAAACGCACTAAGGCGCACTCCCGGTTCGGTAAACCAGAACGGGCCTCAAGCCCGCTGCACGTAAAGTCTTTATCAGCTCTGCAGACTGATCGGCCGTAGCGAAAGCTCCCGCGAAGATGCGGGCGCCCCCATCGTCCTGCACAAGCGGATAAACCGACAATCCACGAGACGCGTACCTTTGGGTCGCCGCCCGGATTGCATCAGAAATCCCGCCCTGCGTCGGCACACTGTCCACGAGCAACGCTAACGGCGCCTGTGTGACGCTTCCCGCTGAATCGCTTGCGAGAACACCGGCCCGTCGCAACGCCAGCAGAAGTGAGTCAGCTTGAGCTCTCCTGGTAAATGCACCGGCCGTCACCCTGTACCATGTAGCTCGTTCCGCGCCGATTGGAACCGGCGAAACGGCTGCGGCAGGAAGCGCCGCGCCGTTTTTCTGCACGAACAAGTTAGCACCTTCGGCGGTGTTTGCGACTAGCAACTCCACCGAATATGAAGAGGCGATGTCGGAGTCATCGACATTTACGGGGGGAGCCACGTGCAGAATTGCGGTGGGGCGCGGAAGGCTAGCTGGCACTCC
Source organism: Gemmatimonadaceae bacterium (assembly GCA_050733435.1). Classification (GTDB taxonomy): domain Bacteria; phylum Gemmatimonadota; class Gemmatimonadetes; order Gemmatimonadales; family Gemmatimonadaceae; genus UBA4720. Next base: position 11,477 of record JBOHTB010000001.1, read on the forward strand.
CGTCGCGGGCGCAACGACATGCCTGGAGGCCGGCGCTCGAGGCGCGCGTCCAACCATAATCGCGATCACTACCGCTACGAGCACGAGACCGCCAATCCCGCCGACAGCCGGGTAGAGCCATTTTTTCCTGGGCCAGTTAGCGGCACCCAGCCGCGGGAGTGGGATTTTGAGCGTACGCGTCGGACCGGGAACTCGCGCGAGTACCAGTGCCGCGGGCGCCGCGGGCAGCTCGGCGTCCTTGACAAGGACGACTCCATCGAGCTGCTCGACGAGAGCGTCGAGGCCGCCCTCAGAGCTTTTCGCAACGAGAATGAGAAACGCGCCGACTTGCGCGAACCCCGCTGCGAGTTTTTTCCAGCGTGGACTTTGTAAGACTTCGTCGTCGATGAGCGGGTCGCTTCCGCTGGGCATCACATAGAGATTTTTGACTCCGTCGACCTGATAGCCGATTTTGTTTAGGGAGACGCCGTAAAGGATGCTGTCGGTGATTCCAGGCGCGTCCTCGTCCTTGACCAGCGATCGTAATGGAGGGAGGTCGCCAACGAGATCGCCGACGACGGACCTCCGATGCTCGGCTTCGGCGCGAGCGATTCCCAGGGCCACGTGCGCTGCCGCAAGCGGATCACTGGAGACAACGGCAATTGCTGAATAACTGCCCAGTAGTGGCGCGACTTGCCTTCCGGCGTCCTCCCAAGCTTTAGGACGACCCCCGGAAATTTTTTGGCTCAAGGCGAGCCCTCGTAGACCCAGTAATCCCGCCTCGAGGCGCGCCCCACCCGGTCGGCTTCCTCACGCGTGGGAAATGGTCCGATGACCACACGGAAAATTGGAGAACCGGCAGTAAGCGTCGACACGACGTGTGCATCGATGCCGTTCACCTTGATGGACGAAGCGAGCTGTTGCGCTTTCTCTTGGCTGAGAAGTGCAGCGAATGAAACGGTATAGCCGGACGACTGCGCGGGCGGCGCTCCCGCCACTGACCCTCCGGCGGGCGCTCTCGACGTATCTGCAGATACCGGCGTCGACGAAGTTGCAGTGCTCGACGCCGTCGAGCTCGCGGTCAGAGAATCTGGCGGCAAACTCTCGGTGGGGAAGGTTACTGGCTGATCGAGACCCTGTGGTCGCGGACGAAAGCCGTCCCATGAAAAGAAGTACCAGAAATCCCGCGCTCCGCCCGCGACCGTCGACTTCACTTTGAGCTTTTCGGGATCGACGATGTTCACGTCCTGTGCGCCGAGCAATGCAAGCATTCCGTCGGGGGTCACAGCAGGCAAATCAACCGTCCACCGAGTGGGTACCGCGCCGACGACGCGATCAGTTCCAATCGCGATCACCCATGCCGAATCCTCTTTTGGAAAGCGAGCGAGGAGGTATCGGCCGAGAGCATCCATGCGCAAGTCGCGTGGCGGCTGCGGCAGAGCGATGTTGGTTTTACCGCTCTCGGTGTATCGATCGGCAACGGCGAGACTGCTGTCGCCCTTCGTCGCAACGTAAAGCCGATCGCCGCTCGGCGTCGGCGCCAGCGCGATAACCGGGCTGGACAGCTTGACCGCGCCAACCGGCGACAGATCCTTCGCTCTGATTCCGACGACTCCGCTGTCCACCGTGAAGTAAAGGCGATCGCCGACCTGCGTGCGGACACCGCGTCCCGATAGAGGAAGAACTGCGCTATCCTCAACGACGTCGTCGGGCGGTTGAATTTTCCAGAGCAGCGTCTGCGCGCCTTTGTTCGCCGCGACTACCAGCTCGCCGTTCGGCTGGGCGAAGACGGTGCGAGCGGCAACCGGGGGCTTGAACCTCCAGTCAGCGCCGTTCGGATTGAGCCGAAGAACTTCTCCCTTGGAATTGATCCCGTAAATGTCGGTACCGTTCACGGAGGAGAGGGAGGTGAGCTTGGCTCTGGATGCAGTCCGCACCTCGCTCATCCGAAGGTCGATCCGTCCCGGCAACCCCTTTGAATCGACGAATGCTATCGTGCCGGCATCGGGATCAAAGGCCAGCACGCGTTCCACGGCGGGCACTGACGAATCAGTCCACACGGCCGAGTCGAGTTTCGGGTAAACGTAAACACTCGCGAGTCCTCCTCTTCGCGGAGCGCGAAGAAGGAGGACATCGGAGCCACGATTTTCTTGTATCTGGGTCGGAGTGGCGTCCGGCGCTGCCCTGTCGTTGCTACAGGCTGCACAGAGCAGCGCCAGCAGTAGGAGCCGACGCAACGGTTAGTAGCTCGCTCCCAATGAGAACGTCCAATTGGGCTTACGCCCGCCAACCAGCGGTCGCGCATAATCCCAGCGAAGGATTGCGAGATTGAAAACGTTCACGCGCAATCCTGCGCCCCAGCTGGCAAGAGGGTACCGATCCAGGTTCGGGTCGTTTCCCTTAGGAGCATTGCCAAGGTGCGGCGTCATGCCCTTGCTCCAGGCAAGGCCGGCGTCGTAGAAAATCAGTCCATCGACTGGCGGAAGGCCGAAGCTCGAGCCGACATCGAACCGACGGATGATTGGGAACCGCAGCTCTTCGTTGAAGACCGCCACGCGACTTCCGGCGAGCTGCTGATTCGCGCAGGTCGATTGCGCGCCGCCGATGATAGCGGTGCAGTCGACGAAGTTGAAATTCGCGCGATCGTAGCCGCGCACACAGTCGGGGCGCCCGATGTACTTGGGGAAGAAATCCTCATCCCGGCCGCGCGACACCGAGGTCATGAACCTCGTCGCAAAAGTAAGCGTGTTGAAGATGATCGGATCGTAGCGGCGATAGTCGGCGAGGATGTCCGTAAAATTGATGCCGCCAAGATTCTGCCCCACCTGGAACCTCATGCGGCGACCTATGACCGGGCCGGTGTTGCCGAAGAGGGTGTTGTCCGACACGAACGCGACCGACGGCGTTATGTAGTTGTACGTCGGAAGGGGATGAGCCTTGTCCGTACTGAACTGGAC
>JBOHTB010000002.1:0-34321 GCA_050733435.1 Gemmatimonadaceae bacterium
CTCCATTGATTCACCGCTCGGCATGAGTCCTCCTATAGAGTTTTCAGCATCGCACTGAAGTAGCGCGCAATTTTCTGATTTCGCCCGCTGCACGTCGCGTGCCTTGTGCATCGACACGTGGACCTACGTCCCGTTGGAACACCGATACAACCAGAGCGGGAGGACGTCAAGGCGCGCTCGCGACGCCGGGAACACGGGATCCCTGAGCGAGGTGGCTATTCCGGCAGCGGAGAATGCGATCGGAGACGCCGTGTGACTACGCGCACGAGTGCATCATAAACACACGGATCGAATTGCTTCCCAACGTCTACTCTCAGGTGTTCGAGCGCGGAGTGCGGTTCCATGGGCTCTCGGTAAGCGCGCTTGGATGTGAGGGCGTCGAACGTGTCAGCCGCGCAAAGGATCCTGGCCCCCAATGGAATCTCCTCGCCCGAGAAGCCGTGGGGATAGCCGGCACCGTCCCAATGCTCGTGGTGATGCTCCACGTAATTGAGGGGCGTCCGCAAGTGAGAGAGGGGCGCGAGAATGTCCAGGCCGATTTGTACGTGTTGCTTGACGTGCTCGAATTCTTCGGAAGTGAGGCTGCCGGGCTTGTTGAGAATGGATTCCCGAATCCCGATCTTGCCGACGTCGTGTAAACGACCGGCGACTCGAAGGTCCTCACACATCGTCTGGTCCAGCCCCATCTCCTCGGCCAGCTGTCCCGCAAGCTCGGCGACCCGCTGTGAGTGACCGCGCAAGTAAAGATCTTTCGCTTCCATGGCATTGATCAGCGTCTCCGCGATGTTGACCGACATCAGCCGGAGAGCCTCTTTCTCGCGCTCGAGCTCCGCGGTTCTGACTGCGACTTCCTCACGTATCAGCTGGTCGAGGCGTCGCTTTTCGATCAGCCCGGAGCGTTTGTGGAGCGCGCGGTCGACCGCCTGCTGCAGGTCGGCAAGCTCCACGGGCTTCATCAAATAATCGCTCGCGCCGGACGCGAGAACTTCAGTAGCGGTGGCCGCATCGTTGACGGCGGTAAGCATGATGATGGCGAGATCCTCGTCTCGCTGGCGCGCTTGAGGGACGACCTGGACTCCGGTCATTCCGGGCATGCGAACATCGCACAGCATTAGGGAGAACGGGGCCTGGTCGAGAAGCTCGAGTGCCTGGTCACCGGATCCAGCGATCTCCACCTCGTAGCCGCGCGAGCGCAAAAATTTCCGAAGTGCGAGGCGAATGGTCTCTTCGTCGTCGACGATGAGAATGCGAGTCACTTCGCATCCTCGGAATAGCGGGGAAGGGAAATCGTGAATGTCGTGCCGATGTCCGGCGTACTCTCGACCGCGATCGTGCCTTGATGCGCCTGGATGATTCCGTAGCTGACGCTCAGGCCAAGTCCGGTTCCTTCACCGGGGGGCTTCGTCGTGAAGAAAGGCTCGAACACGCGCTCACTGACAGATGGAGGCATCCCGTGACCGGTGTCGGATACGATCAGAGAGACAGCCCCGTTCCGGCCCTGGGTGATCAGCGAGAGATGTCTGACCTTGGCGTCACGCAGCGCGGACTCCGCATTGACGAGAAGGTTCAGCAGAACCTGCTGCAGTTTCTGCTCGTCCCCGCGCACCTTGGGGCATGATTCGTCGAGGTGCATGTGAACTTCGATACCACTCGATCTCGACGCGAGAGCGCGGAGACGCACCGTGTGCTGGACTATGGTATTGATGTCGACCGGAATATCGCGCGCGTCCGTCTTGCGCGCGAAGAGAAGGAGGTCCCGGATAACTCCAATGGCGCGATCGGCTTCGCGTTTGATCAGGCTCACCGACTCGAGCTGCTCGCCTTGAAGCTTGTCCTCGAGCAGCAGTTGAGCGAGCGTGGATATGCCGGTGAGAGGGTTGTTGAGCTCGTGGGCGACACCCGCGACGAGCTCACCGATGGCGGCGAGCTTTTCAGTGCGGCCAAGGCGGTCGGCGACCTGGCGTTCCTCCGTGAGGTTGCGAACGCCAATCACGAGACCGACGACGTTGTCCTCCGTATCCCGAATGTGGCTGAGCGTGACGGCGGCGGGAAACTGGGTTCCGTCCTTGCGACGATGGGTGTGCTCACCTGTCCAGAGCGCCTTGTCGGGCGGAATTGCGGGAATGGTCTGGCGTGTCGAGACCTTGGCGGAGGCTACGACAAAGTCGTCGACGGAGAGTCCCGTTATCTCCGAAGCTTCGTAGCCGTACTCGGTAATAGCGGCCGCGTTCGCGTACTGAACCCGCGCGTCTACATCCAGGATCAGGACGGGCTGCTCCATCGTTGCCAGAGCTGCGGCCAGCGTGCGCTCGCGGGCGTGAATGCGCTGCTCCTCTTCGCTGAGCAGGCGCACGTCTATAGCGAGCGCGACAGCAGGGGCGAGACGAAGCAACGCGTCGACGTTCGGACCCGTCTCGAGCTGGGGCGTATCCGAAGTCACAACGAGCACTCCGATTCTCCGATCTCCGGCGAAGAGGGGTACGGCAATGGCCGGCGCCTCGGGGATGCGCTCGGGGTTGTGGGCCAGCTCACGCAGATTTTCAACGAATGTCGGCTCTTCCCGCGCCCACGCCACCCGGACGGAGCTGCGCTCGATGGGCGCGACGATTCCCTTCATCATTGCGCAGGCGCCGCAGCCAGCAACGCATGAGAGAGTGAGACCATCGCGGGATGTGACGCCAATCGCCTTTCCGCTCGAGGGGATTACGCCCGCGAGTATCTCGAGGATCGCCTGGCTCGCCTCCGCGACGCCGATATTGCGGAGCGCCACGCGCGCGATTTCTGCGGCTGCCTCGGTCTGCTTCTGCTCCCTGCGCTGCGCCGCAAAAAGGCGGGCGTTCTCAATTGCAACGGACGCCTGCCGCCCGATGAGCATGATGAGATCGAGATCGTGCGGCTCGTAGGCGTTCGTCTTGTAGGAAAGAACCTGCATCACTCCGACCGTTCTGTCGCGGTAGATGAGGGGAGCCGTGATCTCGCTTTGCACTTCCCGTTTTGCGGCAACCTGGAAGATCGTTCCCGTCCACCAGCGCTCAGGCTTCGACGAGATGAGTGGCTGACCGCTCTGAAAAACGCTCGTGATCGTCTCGGTGCCGTGCGGGAAATCTAGGACTCCCTCTCCATGACGCTCCTCGGCGTCAACCACGATGCAGCGGGCGTTGAGCTTTCCCGACTCGGGATCCGCGATCATGAGCGCGAAGCACGGCGCGTCGACCACGGAAACGACGGCTTTGTAGATCTCGCGGTAAGCCTCGTCGAGGGAGATCGTAGCGGAGATAGCCTGCTGTACCGTCGCGACAGCGGCGAAGCGGGCTGCTCTACGCTGGAGCTCCTCGATCAGCTCAGTCGTCAACGAACTCCACCGTCACCGGTCGAGTGATCACGCCTGACTTGACGCCTTCATCGAGAAAGACGCGGATGGCGCGGCGGCCGCGATCTCCGTAATCGAGGGTCCAGTCATTGACGTACATCCCGACGAAAGTGTCGGCCTTGCCGCGATCCAGGCCGCGCGCGAATCGCATCGCGTGATCAAGGGCGTTCTTCCGGTGGTCGAGGCCGTACGCGATGCTTTCTCGTAAATGGCGTGAGACTTTTTTCTGGAGCTCACGCGGCATGTCTTTGCGAATGACGTTACCGCCGAGTGGGAGTGGAAGCCCGGTCTTCTCGAGCCACCAGGCGCCCATGTCGGCGATGAGGTGCAGTCCATCATCCTTGTAGGTGAGCTGCCCTTCGTGGATGAGGAGTCCGGCATCTACGTCGCCGGCGAGAACCGCCTCGTCGATTTTGTCGAACGCAGTGACGACAGGAACGAAGTCTGGCTGGAACAGTCTGAGTGCGAGATAAGCACTCGTCATCAGCCCTGGCACTGCGATCCTGCGTCCAGCGATGCTCTCTCGCGTCATCGCGGCCTTCGCCACGAGCATTGGTCCGTAACCGTCGCCCATCGATGCGCCGTGCGGCAGCAGTGCGTAGCGATCGGAGAGGTATGCATACGCGTGAATGGAGACAGCAGTCACATCGAGCTCCCCACGCATGGCCCGCTGGTTCAGCGTCTCGATGTCCTGAAGCTCGTGGATGTAAATGACGCCCTCGGTATCTATCCGGCCGTCAGCGAGGGCGTAGAACATGAACGCGTCATCGGAATCGGGGCTATGCGCGAGATGAATCGTGCTGGCCGGAGTCATGACTTTCCGGCCAGGCTTTCGTGCGCCTGACGCAAAGCGTTGGCGATGTCATCCTGGTGTCGCAGATACTCCGCGCGCTTCTTCGCCATCTCCGGTTTTTCAGCCGCAATGAGACGTCGCTCATACGAATGAAGCTGAACGCTGTCACCGGCGATCACTGCCAGGCGCGCTTCGAGTATCAGGCCCAGCAGATGATTGGGATTCTCGAGAAGGATGCTGTCCGCCTGCGACTTTGCGAGGGGGAGAGCTCCGGCGACTTCTCCAATGCGTCCCATGTCGTAGCGCTGATCGGCGTTTAACGGAGAGAGCATCTGATACGCGGTAAGAGCCATCGGGGCGAAGAATTGTACGCTGTCGACCTTTCCTTGCGTGGCCAGCGTCATCACTCGGTTGTAAAGACGATCAGCCCTCTCCTGAGGTGATAAGCTCGAGATGTCCGGCGCGCGAATTCCTGTCGCTTGATCGTCGGTGCTGACTCCCCGGTCATCCAGGCCTGCCTGGGGCAGGGCGTTTTGCGACCCGTCAACCGTATTGCTACGTCGAGCGTTGAAGCCGCGGCCAGCGGCCATTGCGAATAACGCGAGGAAAGCCAGTGCCGCAACTATCCATGGAAGGGAGCTTGTTCGGGTCGGCGACGGAGCCGCGGCGCCGACTGGAGTTCCGCAGCGGTGGCAGAATTTCGCACCGGCTGTGAGATCACCGGAGCAAGTTGCGCAAGTTGCTCCGGTTAAAGGAGCGCCACAATTGGCGCAGTAGCGACCGGTCGCCGGATTTCCGCACGACGGACAGGCCCGGGAGTCAGCTTCGGACGGCGTCATGCGCTGAAATTAGTCGGCGTTGAGCGGCAACGCACCGCTCACGAAGCCGTCCTGCAGCCGGCGCTACACCGGGAACAGCATCTCTCGATACTTCGGCAGCGGCCAGAAGTCGTCGGCCACGCACAGCTCGAGAGCGTCGCACAGTTTCCGCGCTTCCGCCATTGTGTCCGCACCCTGAGATGTCAGTACATCGGCCTGGCGCGGTGGATCGTCGTGCATTGTTCCGACACGTTCGATCACATCATTCAGTTCTTCACGGCGCTTCTGAAGCTGCTTTACCAAATCGCCGATTTTGTTCGCGGTCTCGATTTGTGGAACGATTGAGATTCCTGCCGCCTTCGATTGTGAAGCCGCGTCAGAAAGCTGGGCGAGATACCCATAAGCAGCCGGGATCACGAGCGTGTCGACCATTTCGCGGAGCGTATCGAGCTCGATCAGCATGTCCTTCACGTAGCGCTCGACCCTGACGTGATAGCGGGACTCGAGCTCCTCCTTGGTGAGGACTCCCAGCTTCGTCAAAAGCGTGCGGGACTGCTTGGAGATCATCTCCTTCAGAGCTTCCGGCGTGCGACGAAGGTTCGGAAGACCGCGCTTGGATGCCTCCTTTACCCAGTCTTCCGAATAATTATTTCCCTCGAAGCGGACGGGCGCGCTCTCCTTGAACGCCTCACGAACGACTTTGAGCACGGCGTCGTCGACTGATTTTGTCTTCTTGAGCGAATCGCGCAAGGAATCGGTGAGATCGCCGATCGCGTCGGCAACGGCGGTATTGAGCAACGCGACCGGGAATGCGATGGAGGCCGAGGAGCCGACTGCTCGAAACTCGAACTTCTGTCCGGTGAACGCGAAGGGTGAAGTGCGGTTGCGGTCTGTGTTATCGCGCTGAATTTCGGGAAGCCGGGCAACTCCTAGCTTGATCATTTGCTGTTCCGCCGTGCCGGAGCTTTTGCCGGTTGCGATCTCTTCTATCACGCGGGTGAGCATGTCTCCCATGAAAACCGAGATGATCGCCGGCGGAGCTTCGTTGGCGCCGAGCCTGTGCTCGTTGCCCGAGGACGCAATGCCGGCACGCAGCAACCCCGAGTGTTTGTAAACGGCCTTGAGCACGGCCGCGAGGAACATCAGGAAACGGAGATTCTGGTGCGGCGTCTTTCCCGGCTTGAGAAGATTCAATCCGTCCAGGTCCGACGTTTCAGCGGTGACGGACATCGACCAGTTGCAGTGCTTTCCCGAACCATTGATTCCAGCAAACGGCTTTTCGTGAAGGACTGCCTGTAGATGGTGTCGGAGCGCGACGCGACGAAGGGTTGCCATCACGAGCATGTTGTGATCGACCGCGAGATCCGTTTCCTCGAAGTACGGAGCCATCTCGAACTGGCACGGCGCCACCTCGTTGTGTCGGGTTGTGATCGGCACTCCGAGCTTGTAAAGCTCGAACTCGGCTTCAGCGATGCAGCCCTGAACGCGCTCCGGTATTCCACCGAAGTAATGGTCCTCGAGCTGCTGACCGCGCGGCGGCGGTGCGCCGATGAGAGTGCGTCCTCCCATGACGAGGTCCGGGCGCATGCCGAAATGGGCGCGGTCGATCAGAAAATATTCCTGCTCCGGTCCGAGGGTCGTGTAGACTCGCTGTACGCCCTTGTCGCCGAGCAGCTCGAGCAGAGCGATCGCTTTCTGGGAGAGGACGTCGGAGCTGCGCAGCAGCGGCGTCATCTCATCCAGCGCTTCGCCGTTGTAGCCGATGAAGACGGAAGGGATGCAAAGCGTGCGAGCACCCGTGGATTCGACGATGAATACGGGGCTTGCGGGATTCCACGCGGTGTAGCCACGTGCTTCCCAGGTCGCTCGTAGACCGCCAGACGGAAAGCTCGACGCGTCGGGTTCGCTCTGAATCAGCTGGTCGCCGGTGAAGGACTCCATTGGTTGTCTGTCGTCGTCGAAAGCGAAAAAGGCGTCGTGTTTCTCCGCCGTCAGTCCGGTCTGCGGCTGAAACCAGTGCGTGAAGTGGGTAACACCTCTCGCGATAGCCCATTCCTTGATGACTTGAGCGACGACGGGCGCAATTGCCCGATCCAGTTTTTTCCCCTGACGGATCGATGCCGCCAGACTGGCGAACACCTCTCTTGGCAGCTTGTCGCGCAGCTGTCGAACTCCGAGGGTGTTCACGCCAAAGTATTGGGATGTCGGTCCGGGTATGCCGTCTTCACTGAACCCTGGAGCGACGCGTGGCGACCGATTGGTGAGCTCCTGGATGAGGGCCTGGCGCTGGGTGATTGTCGGGGCTGTCATAAGTCTGCTGTTGGGATGTGTGGCCAATATTGCAACAACTGCACTCCTTATGCGTCAACTTCGCTATTTGTGCCGCCTGATGCAAGGAAATGGCTTGATTTTCTGCAAAAATTGCAAAATCTGGCGAACAGGGCTACGTTGCTCCAATGCCCCGCCCCCGCTCCAAGACTCCGGATACGACCGGCGCGACTCCCCAGGACATCCTGAGCATCGCCAGCAAGAACAACGTCCGATTCCTCAGACTGCAATTCACGGACATCCTCGGCATCAATAAGAACATCGAGGTGCCCGCGTCGCAGTTCGAGAAAGCTCTCGCGGGCGACATGATGTTCGACGGCTCATCGATAGAAGGCTTCGTCCGCATTGAAGAGTCGGACATGCTGCTCGCGCCAGACCTCGGCACGTTTCAGATCTTTCCCTGGGGCGACGAAAGCAGCCGCGTCGCGAGGGTGATTTGCGACATCAATACGCCGGACGGAAACCCGTTCGCCGGCGATCCGCGCGGCGTTCTAAGGAAAATGATCGCGCGAGCCGCCGGCCTCGGCTACACCATGAACGCGGGCATGGAAGCCGAGTTTTTCATGTTCAAGCCGAGCACCGAGGAAACACCTTCGACGACGACGCACGACGTGGGGTCGTACTTCGACCTGGCTCCCGCCGATCTGGGTGAGGACGCACGGCGCGCCATCGTCGACGTACTCGAGCGGATGGACTTCGAAGTCGAGGCCGCGCACCACGAAGTCGCTCACGGGCAGCACGAGATCGATTTCCGCTACGCCGATGCTCTCAAGACCGCAGACAACATCACGACTTTCCGATTCGTCGTGAAATACGTCGCTCGAACGTTCGGACTGACCGCGTCGTTCATGCCCAAACCAATTTTTGGACAGAACGGAAGCGGGATGCACACCCACCAGTCGCTCTTTCGCGGCAAACAGAACGCATTTTGGGACGAGAAGGCACAATGGGAGCTGTCGAAGACGGCGCTCCATTACATAGGCGGCCTGTTGCGCCACGCGCGCGGATTCACTGCGATCACTAACCCGCTCGTCAACTCCTACAAGAGGCTCGTGCCCGGGTACGAAGCTCCGGTGAATGTCGCGTGGTCGATGCGGAACCGCTCCCCGATGATTCGGATTCCCGATCGCAGGGGATCAGGTACGCGAATAGAGCTGCGAATTCCTGATCCTTCAGCGAATCCGTATCTGGCTCTCGCGGCGCAGCTCGCCGCGGGGCTGGATGGAATCACCACCAAGGCAGATGCGCGGGAGCCGGTGAATAGCAACATCTGGGAGATGTCGCACCGGGAAAAGCGGCGGCTGAGAATCGATGACCTGCCGCACAACCTTGGCGAAGCGTGCGCAGAGCTGGAAAAGGACGACGTGATAACCGAAGCACTGGGGGAACACATCACGACGCAGTTTCTGGCGGCGAAGCGACAGGAATGGGACGATTACATCACCCAGGTCTCCCAATGGGAGCTCGAGAATTATCTCGCGAAGTACTGACCCGCCAGTGTCGGGAAGGCTGGTGAAATCGATTCCCTTCGCTCTCACGTTGCTGCGGCTTCTCCTCGCGCCGGTGCTCGTGGGCCTCGTCTATGTCGGTGCTTCCGGGCCCGCGTTTGCCGCAGTCGTTCTGGCGGCGTTCGTGTCGGATTATTTCGACGGAGTGATTGCCCGCCGCCTCGGTGTGGCCACACCCGAGCTTAGACACTTCGACAGCAGAGCGGATCTGGTGTTCTACGCCACCGCGGCGTGGACGGTTTGGATGGTGCGTCCGGATGTCGCGAGATCGATCGCGGTGCCAGCACTAGTTGTCATCGGTCTCGACGTTGCGCGCCACATTTTCGATTTCGCGAAGTTCGGTCGAGATGTCGCCTATCACGCGTGGAGCTCCAAGGCTTGGGGCTTGTCGCTCGCTCTCTCGCTGGTGCTACTGCTCGGGTTCGGCATCGCTGGAGTATTCGTGTGGCTCGCTGTGTGGCTCGGTGTTCTGGCTCAACTGGAAGGTCTTCTGATCTCGGTGATTTTGCCTCGCTGGACGAGCGACGTGTCCAACTTCGCGAGAGCGCTCGATCTTCGGAGGAATGCGAACATCTCACCGAAGAAGGTGTACGACGAGGACGCGTAAGTCTTTCCACATTGCGAATTTGTAAGAAGGGACGGGAGCAACAAAAAAACAATGGAACCAGCGATCAATTTCGACATGGCGGGCGGCGTCGACGTCGCTCGTCTCGAGCGCAGTCTCGCGCTCAAGGGCCGCCGAGTCGGTGAGGGGCGGTATCACTTTATTGGAGGGGCCCAGGAACATTGGGTCGACCTTTACACCGCGCACCATCCGCGCTGTGATTGCGGCGACCATCTGTGGCGCGAGAGGATCTGCAAGCACATCCTCGCCGCGTTACTGCGAGAGGGTAACGAACGAGTGGTGCGAGCGCTCGGCACTGTGGTCGAGCGCCTGCGTGCCACGCGAGAAATCGCGGCCTGATTGGGATCGAGATCGTCGAGTCGGATTACCGGCTCGACGATTTTCTTCGTCCTCCTGATTTCCGTCTGCCCGAGCTCTTTCTCCCGCCGCGTTTGCGCGGAACTTTGGCGCCTTTCTTACGCGCTTCGGAGAGTCCAATCGCGATTGCCTGCTTGCGGCTCTTGACCCTTCCGCCCTTTCCTGCGCGCCCCGATTTCAGCGTTCCTTTCTTACGGCGACGCATCGCGCTCTCGACTCGCTTTGATGCGGCCTTGCCATACTTCCGCCTGCCTGAAGATTTTCGCGCAGCCATGCTCATCCTCCGGAGTAGAATGGATTAACCGTTCTGCGTCGGGATGGCGCATGTTGTGCCACACAACGTGATCGTGATCGATTCTTCGTCACTCTCAACGCCTCATACATGCACGACCGGACGGGTACGGAAGCCGAAGCCATCAATCGTCTCACTGTCGGCGTTCAGCCGGCGGTGATGCGGGCAATTCTCGTGCAATGTCTGGCGGGAGAGCTGGCTCCGTCGGTCGCTATCGCCCGGATGCTAGGCGAGGGCGCGCCGCATACGGTACGTGCGGCAATCGATGACGTGACGCGTCGGGCGGCGACGCTCTCTCGAGCCAGCGACATGCTCGTGCACGATCGGGTCGACGAGCTCACGCAGATCTTTGTCGAAAACGTGGCTGCCCTGGCCGATGTGAGCGATGCTCCCAAATCCGCACCGCGGGAGGATGCATCGCCGCGTCGGGCGCACGACTCGAATAACCAAATCGATTTTCATAACGGCTGAATCAGCCAGTCGGCTGGTCGGAATCGGGGGAGTCGCGATGTTCCCGGCGGTCTGAGCGCCGTCGATCTCCGGTGCGCCTGTCCTTGCGCGAGCGCGAGCGAAGCCAGCGCCAGGTGAGAAAGAATGCGACGGCAAGGATGATCCAGTAAAACGGCCTCACGAGGTGGTCCAGCGCTGGTGCCTCCCACTCGACCCAGTAGATGAGCAGGATCAGTAGCAGCGAAGTCGCCCAGACGATGAGAAGCTGATGCGGCCTTCGTCCATATATCATCTTGGCGCGAGCTCCTCGATTGCTCCAGCGGTTGCACGGATACCGATTATACTGTCGGCGATTCCTTCTTTACTCTGGACGACTCCTTGCACCATCGAGCTCCAAATGGGTGTAAGCGTTCAGACGGCCAGGAAGCCGTACAACATCCACGCAATGCTCCGCCGGATTCGACTGGAAGTCAAGCAATTTGCGGACGCCGCAATGTTCGACCTCGCCGAACAGGGGTACGCGACCGCATTTCACCAACTCGTTGCGTGCATGATATCGGTGAGGACGCTGGACGAGGTTTCACTACCTACCGCCATCCGCCTGTTCAAGGTTGCGCCAACGGCTGACGCAATCAGCCGACTGGGCGTGTCGCGAATCGCGGAGATCATTCGCCCCTCGACTTTTTACGAGACGAAGGCTTACAACATCCACGCCCTCGCCAAGCGCGTTGCTGAAGAATATCACGGAACGCTGCCGTGCGACTTCGAGGTGATGACTTCTTTTCGCGGAGTCGGACCCAAGTGCGCCAACCTCACGCTTGGGATCGCGTGTGGGGCGACAGAGATCAGCGTCGACGTGCATGTCGATCGAGTGACGAACCGATGGGGTTACGTGCAGACATCGTCTCCCGACGCTACGCGGGTCGCGCTCGAGAAGAAATTGCCGAGAAAATACTGGGTCGAGATCAACCGACTACTGGTGCCATTCGGAAAGCACGTCTGCACGGGGCGGTTGCCGAAATGCTCCAGCTGCCCGGTTCTCGAGTATTGCCGGCAGGTGGGAGTGACTGAACATCGATAGGGAAGCGGGAAGCGGGAAGCGGGAAGCGGGAAGCGGAAGGCGCAGGCCGTGGCTAGAATCGACGATAGTACGACTACCGGACCTGCTCACCCGCAATTTGGGCCAGCGCGTCCCCTGTGAGTCGGAACGTTGCCCAATCGTCCATCTCCCTCGCGCCGATCTGCTTGTAGAAGTTGATCGCCAGTTCGTTCCATTTCAGGACCGACCAGTCGACCCGACCGCAGTCACGATCGAGAGCGATGCGCGCCAGCCTGCGGAGCAGCGCAAAGCCGATTCCGTGCTTCCTTGCGGGCGGTCTGACGAAAAGATCCTCGAGGTAGATTCCGCGCCTGCCGAGCCACGTCGAATAGTTGTGGAAGAAAAGAGCAAAGCCCGCGGGCGTGTCGTCCAGATATGCGATCAGAACTTCAGCGGCGGGATGCGCGCCGAACAAGGTTTTCGCGAGATCCTCTTCTGTAACCGGAGCCTCGCCCGGAAGTGCGCGTTCGTATTCCGCGAGCTCCAGAATGAGTTCCCGAATCAGCGGGACATCCTTTCTCGTGGCGACAACGATCCTTGTCTCGGCTGAGGTTTTGGTCATCGGGCATTATCCGACTGGCAGAATCGGGTGTCAATGCCATCTTTCCGCGTATGAAAAACCGGTACTCGTGTCTTGTACTGATCTCACTCGCCATTGCCGGGTGTGGTTCTCCTTCGCCGCAAGTGAGGGCAGGAATTGCCGCACAGGAGCCGTCCGGCGTGCGGCGTCTGCCAACCGGCGCCACCCTCGATCCGGCCGGCACTTCCTATGAACTCGGCTCAATGCCGCTGGCGATGGCGCTGACGCCTGAGAAGGATGAGATCGTAGTACTGCTGAACGGGTGGCGCGAACAGGGCATCCAGGTCGTCGACCGAGGCACGGGACGGATTACTCAAACGATCCCACTGCCAGCGGTATTCCTCGGCATCACGTTCAGTCCTGACGGCAAATCGCTGTACGTGTCCGGCGGCAATCAGGATGTCATCTATCGCTTCGATTGGCGAAAGGGCGCGGCAACTCTCGCTGACAGTCTCATGCTTGCCACGAAGCGAAGCGGAAACCGTGGCATCAAGTATCCTGCTGGAATCGGAATCTCGCCTGACGGGCGTATGCTATATGCCGCGGAAAATCTCGACGACTCTCTCGCTGTCGTCGACCTTGCGACGGGGCGAGTCGTTCAGCGATTCGGCACCGAGCGCTATCCGTACGGCGTCGCCGTCGCACCTGATGGCAACGTCTACGTGTCGGCCTGGGGAGGTTGGACTGTCTCGGTTTTCTCGCCGACAGGGAACGGAACACTGCGGGAGGATGGGCGAGCTCGCGTTGGGCGCCATCCATCGGGACTCGCGCTCAACGGCGATGGATCACGACTGTTCGTTGCTTCGGGCAGCACAGACAAAATCGCTGTCCTCGATACCAAGACGCGGCGCGTCATCTCGACGTTGGACGACCCATCACCAGCAGGCAACGGTGAAGGCAGCACTCCGAACGGGTTGGCGCTTTCGCCAGACGGCGCGAGACTCTTTGTTGCCGAGGCGGACAACAATGCAGTCGCAGTCTTCGATCTGTCGACTGGCACGTCGGCGGTCTCGACGGCTGCCGGCAACGACCGGTTGCTTGGCCGGGTGCCGGTCGGGTGGTATCCAGCCGCGATTGCAGCAGATGGCGGACAGGTTCTCGTCGTCAGCGCAAAGGGACGCGGAACGGCGCCAAACGTCGGGCAGGTGCAGCCAGGGCAGCGACACGCGCGCAGTTCGCCTGACTATACGCTCGGCCAAATCAGCGGAACTCTGAGCATTCTTCCCTCGTCGATCTTCAGTGCCGCTGAGATCGTCGGCTATTCACAGCGTGTCGCATCGGCGAACGGTTGGAATGCCCCGAGTCCTGCCCGCAAATACCCGCCATTCGAGCACGTCATTTACATCATCAAGGAGAATCGGACCTACGATCAGGTTCTGGGTGATCTGACGCAAGCGGATGGAGATTCCTCGCTGACCTTTTTTCCGCGGGCCGTCTCTCCCAATCACCACGCGCTCGCCGAACGGTTTGGAATCTTCGACAGATTTTTTGTGAACGCCGAGGTGAGTCCGGACGGCCACAACTGGTCCACTGCGGCGTACGTCACCGATTATCCAGAGAAAACCATCCCATCGAACTATTCGAATCGTGGCCGCACCTACGACTACGAGGGAGGAAATCGCGATTCCATTCCCGAAGACGATGTAGCCGCGCCGTCGAGCGGATATCTATGGAACCTGGCTGATAGGGCAGGCATTACCTACAGGAACTATGGCGAATTCGTGAATGAGCCAGACGAAATGACGTCGATGCAGCCGGGTAGTCCACCCGCGAAGCCGGTTGTGTATACAGCGACCAAGGCAGCGCTGCGCGCGCATACCGACAGCGAGTATGCAGGGTTCGCATTGAGCGTCCCGGACCAGGTTCGCTTCGCAACGTGGTTGAAGGAGTTCCAGCAATACGTTCAGTCAGGACAATTGCCGGCCCTCGAAATAATCAGGCTACCCAACGATCACACATCGGGCGCCAGTGCCGGGATGCCGACACCTCGCGCATACATGGCGGACAACGATCTCGCCCTTGGCAAGCTGATCGAGGCTCTGTCCAACAGTCCGTTCTGGAGAAGCACCGTCGTCTTCGTGCTCGAAGACGATGCGCAGGATGGTCCCGATCATGTGGACTCGCACCGCTCGCCGCTGCTCGTGATCTCGCCGTACAACAGGGGCAAAGTCTTTCACAGGTTCGCAAACACCACAGACGTGCTCGCGACTATTGAAGACATCCTCGGGCTTGGCAGAATGTCGCAATTTGACCAGTACGGCAGGCCGTTGCGGGAGATATGGGAGACGACGCCTGACCTCACTCCCTACAGGGCGATCACGCCAAGCGTGCCGTTGACTGAGACGAACCCGAGGAGAGGTGCGATGGCCAAAGCATCGAAGAAACTGACACTCAAGAAAGAAGACACCTCGGACGAAGATCTCTTCAATCGAATTCTGTGGACGACGATCAAGGGTGACAAACCTTATCCTGGAACGACAAGGATGTCGGCTTTGGAAGCGAACGCGTCGCGGTGAGCAGGACAAACCCACGGATTGTCGAGAGCGCACCGCGTGGGATTCTGAGTTCCGATTCCGCCATTCCGATACGTAGGGTCCGCGTTCTGGCAAAATTGCTGGACAACTCGATACCGATCCCAGGGACGAACTGGAAGATAGGTCTCGATCCCATTGTGGGACTCATTCCGGGAATTGGAGATTTGATCGGCGCACTGTTGTCCGGCTACATCGTACTCGAAGCCGTGCGCGCGGAAGTTCCGGCATTCATCCTGGTTAGAATGCTGGTAAATGTCGGAATCGACACGCTGCTCGGTGCTGTTCCGGCTGTGGGGGACGTATTCGATGCTGCGTGGAAATCGAATTCGATGAACGTCGCTCTTCTCGAGCGCCATCTGGGCGAAAGTGGATCAGCAGCGCCAAAAGGACACAACGTTATTGGGGCGCTCGTGATGGTGGTGGTGGCGCTGGTTGTGATTGTGAGTGCCGGAGTAGCGTTGGGCGTCTTTGTTGCGCGATTGCTCTGGGGCCTCACGACCCGATAACTTTGTCGCTCGGCGCCGTGGCCAAGTGGTAAGGCGGCAGACTGCAAATCTGCTATTCGTCAGTTCGATTCTGACCGGCGCCTCTTACTGATCATAGACCAGTTCCGCCGCGCTCTCGAGATCGTGCAAGAACGTGGGAAGCAGTCGGCAGCGGTCATCAATTCCGTCGCGGCAACAAGTATATCCGGGTTGATGATTACACAACCGCAAGAGTAAAACCTTTTTGATTGAAGGCCCGTCCAACACCTATGTCCGCAATAGCGGCTTGGTGGGAGGGCGGCATGCAGTGCTCGAAGAGTGGGACCGTGTCCGGCAGATCGACTCAGGTACGTTACGTCTCGCCGCATGCGTGTAGCATTGCAACACTCACTCTGCTGCTCTCTGCGTGCCTCGAGACGTCGAGCGGTTTTCAGCAGATGGCCGAAAGAGCCGTTCCGATTGCACCCAGCTCTTTCGGGCGCGTCGAAGAATCCGCGACAGCAGATGACCGTCCCGAGGATTTCTGGGACGCAATCGCCGATCTCGACCTGATGGCAGTGCGTCACACCGTACGCACGGAACCGGAGAATCGCTTTGCTGACGCTGTAGGCGCGCTCGCTGCCGGAGACAACGATCGCGCGGAAAGAGCCTTCGCCGACATGAGTGTCGAGAAATCGGATCCGAACGTCGCCACGGCATCGCAGCTAATGTTCGCGGCCACTTTGCTGTACGAGCACAGGTGGTCTGATCTCCAGAATCTGGCAGCGAGTCTCAAGCTTGCGGCCGCTGACAGTCAGAGCGTTTCCGGAGTGCAGAGATGGGGAAGCGCATTCGCGGCGCTCGATCCGCAGACAATCGCGTTCCCGAATTTACCAGTCACACTTCCGATGCGAGTGACGCAACTGGGAACGCCCACCATCAAAGTGCGCGTCAACGGCCACGATTACAGATTCTGGCTGGATACCGGCTCGAGTATCACTGTTTTGAGCTCCGATGTCGCGGAGCATGCCGGCGTTTCGATTCTTGGCCCTGACACTCTGACGATTGCGACGTTCGCCGGCGTTGCTCCCGCAAGACCCGCAGTAGCAAAACGTGTAGACCTGGGAACGATAGTGCTCACCAACGTCCCCGCGATAATCATCGAGTCGCGGCTGATGCGCGTCCAGTCGACTGCCCCGGGAGTGCCGACTTCCGGCTTGCCCGTCGACGGTATAATCGGGTGGGACACGATACGGAAATTCGACCTCCTGCTTGACTACGAGAACGGGCGAGTAACCCTGCAAAGACCAGATAGTCTTGGAACCCGTGGCACTCCGGCGCAAAACCTGATGTGGGTTGGCAGACCTCTCATCGAAGTGCGGACAAGATCTGGAGCGACGCTCCACTTCACTCTGGACACCGGCGCGCAGGCGAGCTTTCTGAGCGCATTCACCCTGAAAAAGGCGGGAGCCGTCGCGGGAAATTCAGACGCTCGTCCGTATGGAATAGCAAAAAGCGGCGGGCAGAAAGCTCAGGCTGTTTCCGCGTTAACCGTGGACGTCGGAGGTCGGTCGTTATCGTTGAGAGGCCTCATCGTTTATTATCCTTCCTCAGCCGGTCTCGTGGCGTGCGACGGGATTCTCGGCAGTGACATCGCACAATTCGGAAGCATCAGAATAGACGCTACAAACGGATTGTTCTCGGTGGGTGTCTAATCGCCAAGGCCCTGAAACCCCGTTTCGGCCTATGGCGTAGGTGAAGCATCCAGTCCTGGTTTCTCGGCGCACCGAGCCCGTTCCCGTCCACCCGGATCATCAGGTATCGCGAGTCACCCATGAGCGTCGATAAGCGCGTAAGTCACGTGTCGTCGAAAAATAGTTTTGTAAGTCTTGGAATCGCCTTTCTGCTCACCGTCGCCCCGATTGCGCGGGCGCAGACCACAACGGGTTCCCGTACGCTTCCAGTTGCAAGAGCCGCTGCTGCCACCGAGGCGATTACCATCGATGGACGACTCGACGAGAGCGCCTGGGCAAAGGCGACGCCGATTACCGATCTTCACCAACAGCGGCCGAACGAAGGAGCGCCGCCCGCTCAGCGAACTGAAATCAGAATCCTGTTCGACGCCAGGGCACTCTATATCGGCGCGCGGATGTATGACTCTCTCCGCGCTCGCGGCATCCGAGCGCCGCTCGCGAGAAGAGATCAGCTGCTCGACGCGAACGGAAACAACGGGTCATTCAATTCGCTCACGACCGACAAGCTGATCGTCATGCTCGACCCCTATCACAACCACATCGACCAGGCGTGGTTCGAGGTCAATCCGGCGGGCGTGAAAGGAGATCAGTTCAACGGTGATCCGTCGTGGGACCCGATCTGGGAGGCGGCTGCTCACGTCGATTCGCTCGGCTGGACGGCGGAGATGCGCATCCCGTACTCGCAGCTGCGTTTTTCGGGCGATAGTCTGCAGACGTGGGGGATGCAGATCTGGCGTTACACTGACCGACTCAACGAGCAGGACATGTGGTCGTTTCGACGGCTCAGTGAAGCTGGCGGTCCCATGTATTGGGGATCGCTCACCGGTCTCGATATAGAGCGCCAGCCGCGGCAGCTCGAGATCCTCCCGTACGTGGAATCGCGCGAGCAGTACAAGTTCGCGGCTCCCAATGATCCCTACCACAACAACAGCTACGGCCGAGTGAGCGCTGGCGCCGATATGAAGTACTTGTTGACCTCGAACCTCGCGCTCGATGCGACGATCAACCCGGATTTCGGGCAGGTCGAGGTCGACCCGGCCACCATCAATCTTTCCGCGTACGAGACGTATTACCAGGAGAAGCGACCGTTCTTCGTAGCCGGCAGCAGCGCGTTCGATTTCGGAAATTTCAGCTGCAACTTCTGCAGCAACACGTCGAGCCTCGACGTGTTCTATTCGCGACGCATCGGTCGGCCGCCGCAGCTGAATCCCTACGTTAGCGATGTCTCGGCGTTCGCGGACACGCCGGACAACACCACCATCCTCGGCGCCGCGAAAGTTACCGGCCGCACTAAGGGCGGTTATACGGTCGGACTTCTCGATGCGGTCACCAACAGCGAGACGGCGCATTACATACCTGCGCCAGGTTCTCCCGAACAGGCGCAGGAAGTCGAGCCATTCACGAATTATTTCGTCGGTCGCGTAAAAAAGGATCTGAATGGCGGCGCGACGACCATCGGTGGAGCTTTCACGTCGGCGCTACGGCGGATGGACGATACGGTGGTATCCGACAGGCTGCGCCGCAACGCCGAGGCTGTTGGGCTCGACTTCAACCATAGCTGGCATCAGCGCGAGTACGGCTGGATCGGATCTGTCGTCGCGTCAGACGTGGGCGGGGCGTCGCCGGCGATCGACCTCACTGAGCAGTCTAGCGCGCACTATTTCCAGCGACCGGACAGACGCGTGACGACGGATGGAATCTTCGATGCGAAGTACGACCCGAATGCGACGTCGCTCCGGGGCTACGGTTTCTATACACGCGTCGCGAAGAATACCGGTAACTGGTTCTGGGAGACCGCGCAAAACTGGCGCAGCCCGGGCTTCGAGGTAAACGACCTGTCTTTTCTCGATCGTGCCGACTACAAGTGGATGAACGCGAACATCGGTCGTCAATGGAACACACCAGCATATTGGTTCCGCAACGCCGTCATTTTGGGTGGCGGCCAACAACAGTTCAACTACGACGGGGACAAGACCGACGCGCAGTCGCAGATTTACTTCGGAAACGAATTTCGAAACTACTGGAACCTGCGGAGCTTCGTCATCCATCGCTCGTCGGAGCTCGACGACAGGCTCACGCGCGGTGGACCCGTGGTGATGCACACGGGCTACAATTTCGGAGAGGCCGAGCTCTCGACGGACGCAAGGCAACGCGCTGTCTTCGATTTCTCCGTTCAGGTTGCAAAGGGAATTCAATCTGACACCCACACGCTGATCCTTACTCCGGGTGTGGCGCTCAAACCCTCGGCGAACGTGTTTATCAGTCTGTCGCCGAGCTACGACGCTGACGAGGATCCGGCGCAGTACGTAGAGGCGGTTCCCGATCCGACAGCGACGTCGTTTTACGGGACTCGCTACGTCTTTGCGTTCATCAAGACGCACACGCTCTCACTCGATACGAGGGTGAACTGGACCTTCACGCCGAACCTCACCCTGCAGCTCTATGCGCAGCCTTTCATCGCGAGCGGCGCGTATTCATCCTTCCGCGAGTTCGCGGCACCGAGAACGATTCGGAAACTCGTATATGGGCAGGACATCGGAACGATAGTGCGCACACCGGCAACACCGACAACGAGCGCGACCTATACGGTAGATCCCGACGGCGGTGCCGGGCCTGCTGCGCCATTCACTTTCCAGGATCCCGATTTCACTTTCCGTTCTCTGATCGGGAACGCGGTGCTGAGGTGGGAGTATCGTCCTGGATCTACGGTCTTCTTCGTTTGGACGCAGAACCGCACCGGAAGCGATTCGAATGGCCAGTTCGACTTCAGTCAGGAGCGGCGCGAAATATTCCGCGACAGGCCGACAAACGTGTTCCAGATCAAGGTGAACTACTGGCTGGGCAGATGACCTGCCCGCGATTTCGACGCCTCTTGTAGATCGCGTCCGGCTCTCCGAACTTTCGGGGCGTGGAGCTCCGTAACTGCTGACACTCGTCGGCGTCCTCATCGTCGTAGTCGGATTCGTCCTCAGGATCAATCCGCTGCTTGTCGTCACAGTCGCTGGTCTCGCCACAGGAGTGGCCAGCGGCCTCGGCCCCATCGCCGTTATTGCAGCGTTCGGTAAAGCTTTCATCACCAGCCGCTACGTCGCGATAGTCTGGCTCGTTCTGCCCGTGATCGGGCTCCTCGAACACGCCGGACTCAAGGAGCGCGCACGATCTCTCGTTGGCGGACTGCGAGGAGCGACCACTTCTCGAATTCTGCTCGCGTACTTCGCCGTCAGGCAGCTCACCGCTGCCCTGGGGCTGACTTCGCTGGGTGGACATGCACAAATGGTGAGGCCCCTGATCGCCCCGATGGCGGAAGGCGCGGCCGAGAACCGTTACGGTGAGCTGACCGAGGGAGTACGGAACCGAATCAGAGCAAATGCCGCTGCGGTCGACAACGTCGCGGTCTTTTTTGGCGAAGACATCTTCATCGCGATCGGGTCCATACTACTCATCAAGGGTTTTCTGGACCAGAACGGCATTCATGTCGAGCCAACTCAGCTCGCGATCTGGGCGATACCCACAGCTCTGTGCGCTCTCGTGATACACTGTACGCGACTCCTTCTGCTAGAGCGATCATTGCGGGCCAGGCTCGCCGCGGAGTCAACGAAAAAGTGATCACCCTCGAACACATCTACTGGTTGAGTGGGCTGATGATGGCGGGGGTGTCCATCGTCAATCTCACCGACAGAAGCAACCCCCGCTGGTTGAACAACACCGCGTTCTGGGGGATATACGCGGTGACTTTTCTTGTCGGCACACACCTATCCGACGTCGTGAACGGATTTCTGATGATCGCAATGGTTCTCGTGGCCAGCATCCGTGGACTCGGCCGTGGCAACAAGGAAAGCGCGACCCGCGAGGAGCGTGAGGCAAGCGCGAAACGATGGGGCAACAAGCTCTTCATCCCCGCTCTCACGATTCCACTTGTCACTGTGCTTGGCACTTTTCTGTTCAAAAAAATCACTATTTACGGTGCCACACTCGTCGACGTCAGTCAGGTGACTGTGATCTCGCTTGGAATCGCGACTCTTGTCGCACTGATTATAGGAATGGCGATGCTCAGACCACCGGTGGTTGCGCCAATCAGAGAAGCCAGGCGGCTGCTCGACGCGGTCGGCTGGGCCGCCGTGCTACCCCAGATGCTCGCAGCACTCGGCGCTCTCTTCGCGATAGCGGGAGTCGGGACAGTCGTGAGCGGCCTGGCACAACGCTGGATTCCTCTCGACAATCCGTCTGTAGTCGTGCTGACGTACACGCTCGGCATGGCGATCTTCACGATGATCATGGGAAATGCCTACGCAGCATTTCCGGTGATGACAGCTGGAATAGGTCTGCCGTTGATCGTGCAGCGATTCGGCGGCGATCCCGCGATCATGGCGGCGATCGGGATGCTGTCGGGCTTTTGCGGAACGCTGATGACTCCGATGGCGGCAAACTTCAACATCGTTCCGACGGCGCTCCTCGAGCTCCCGGACGAGAACGCGGTAATCAAGGTTCAGATTCCGACAGCACTGATATTGCTGACCGCGAATATCCTGCTGATGAACTTTTTGGTTTTTCGTCGTTGAGCGAGGAACAGCCCGCGCTCAACCCGGAGATTGCATCCGGATTTGCGAGGGTCGCGCTCTCGCACATAAGGCGTGAGTACCCGAACCTGCTCCATCATTTTCTCAGTAGCGCCGACGATCTGCGTCCGCCGCACGAGCTTCACCCGGTATTCTTCGGGAGTCTGGATTGGCATTCCTGCGTTCATGGCTATTGGCTGCTCGCCACGATCCTCCGTCTCTATCCGGATGTCGATAAGGCTGTCAGGATCCGCGGTCTGTTCGACGAGCAACTGACATCCGCGAATATTCGGGGAGAGCTCGCGTATCTGTCCAAACCGATGCGCAACACCTTCGAGCGTCCGTACGGGTGGGCGTGGCTATTGATGCTCTCCGCCGAACTCAGTCGGCACGACACGCCAGCGGGGAAACGCTGGAATGCGGCGCTCGAGCCGCTCAGCGGCGCATTCGTTGAGCGCTTTCTCGAGTTTCTTCCGAAGGCCACCTACCCTACCCGGGTTGGAACGCACTTCAACAGTGCTTTTGCTCTCACCCTGGCGCTCGAGTACGCAGAGGTTGCCGGCAACAATGGTCTTCGAAAAGTGGTGACCGGTAAAGCCCTCGAATGGTATAAGGGTGACAAGGATTGTCAGGCGTGGGAGCCGGGCGGCGATGATTTCATTTCGCCTGCGTTGATGGAAGCCGAGTGTATGCGCAGGGTATTGAGCGGGAAGGAATTTGAAAACTGGCTCGAATTCTTTCTGCCGCGAATCGCAGACCGCGAGCCGGGTTCGCTTTTCGAGCCGGCGACCGTGAGCGACAGGAGCGATGGAAAAATTGCGCATCTCGACGGGTTGAATCTGAGTCGTGCATGGTGCTGGCGTTCGCTGGCGACGTCGCTGCCTGATTCCGATCCACGGCGTGAGATTGTGCTCGACGCCTCGCAGAAGCATCTCGCGGCAAGTCTTCCGCACGTGACCGGCGACTATATGGGGGAACACTGGCTGGCGACCTTCGCGCTTCTCGCACTTCTCTGAGCAGGTTTCGTTGAACGATCAGACGCCGTCCCCTGCCCGTCCGGCGGGCGTTGACGCGACAAGGCGCGTCGCTCTTACAGCGCTATTCCTGGGCGTACTCTCGATCGCGATCGGGTACGGTTCAGCGTTCAATCCTACCGGTACTCCGAGCTGGGGGCCATGGCTTCTCGCGCTCGGAATTCCGACCGCTCTTGGTGGCATCATGGTTCTTGGTGCAGCCCGGGGGCGCCGCGGAGTGGGGCCTCTAAGATTTCCGTTCCTGTTCGTTGTTGTCACGCTCGCGGCTGGATTCTGTGCGGCGCTGGCTCTTCCCTCGACCGAGAGTGCCCAGAGCCATCTCTGGCTCGGTTTGCCGATCAGAGCTGCGCTGGTGATCTACGGAATCGGGCTCCTACCTATAGTAGTGCTGCCTGTCGCCTACGCCCTGACGTTCGAGAGCCAGACACTGACTGCCGACGACGTCGAGCGCGTTCGAGAGCTTGGTCGGCAGTACCGCGCCGCCGACGAATCCCGGAAATGATCTCCTGCTGCTCGTTGATTCAGGTCGCCCTGCCGAGTGCGGCACAGCCGGCCGTGATTACAGTCGGCGTGCTTTATTTCGCGGTGATAATCGCGATCAGCATCTGGGCTTCGCGCCGAACCAGAACCGCGAGCGATTTTTTCGTCGCGGGAAAAGGCATCGGCCTTGTCGCACTGACAGTGGCGTCGGTGTCGGTGTCGGTGTCGGGGTTCGCGTTCATTGGCGGACCGGGGTTCATCTACGCCGCCGGACTCGGCGCCATGTACATCGTACTGCCGGCGGCAGTCACCAACGTCATGGGTGCGTGGATCCTTGCCAAGCGGATGAGACTTCTCGGCGAGGCACGCAACCTCATCACGATTCCCGATGCAATCGGAGCCCGCTACAAGTCACGAGCCGCACAAGGACTCGCCGCAATCGCGATTCTGGTTGGAATCATTGGATACATGGCGACCAATGCTCTCGCGATGGGTGTGGTGATCGATTCGATCTTCGGCGTCGGTCTCGGTTGGGGAATCTGGATCGGCATGGGCGTGACACTGGCGTATTCCGCCTCCGGCGGGATCCTGGCCGGTATCTACAACGATGTATTTCAGGGGATTCTGATGGCTGCTGCATCAGTCCTCGTTTTCCTTTTCGTGCTGGGCTACGGTGGCGGGCTCGGCGCCATCTCTCACACGATTCTAGCGCACGACCCGCAGTTTCTTGGACCGTGGGGGAGATTGACTCCGCTCGCGGCGCTCTCGTTCTTTTTTGTCTTTTCCATGGGCTCGCTTGGCCAGCCACAAGCTGTGCACAAGTACTACATGCTCCGGGATCCGTTGCAGCTAAAATGGTACCCGTTGCTGAAGACACTGGGGCTGGTGCTCGTACTTCTCCTTTATTTCAGTGTGGGCATCGGAGTGAAAGCGTTCGTCCTCGATGGTCGCCTCGCACCGCTCACGAGTCCTGATCAGGCGACTCCAGCCCTTCTCCTCAATGCCACGCCGATAATTCTTGCCGCTCTCGTGTTCTCGGGCGTCGCAGCCGCCACTATGAGCGCAGCCAATTCCTTCATCAACATCGGCTCGGCGATAGTGACTCACGATCTGCCGATCGCGCTCGGACGGCGGGTGAGAAACGAGCTTGGCTGGGCGCGCGCCGTAACGGTACTGATCGCGGTTGCCGCGGCGATTACTGCGCAGCGCTCCGGCGCGACGGTCGCCTTCCTCGGGATTTTCGGATGGGGACTATTCTCTTCGACTCTCGTTCCCGCCCTCGCTGTCGGCTTGAATTGGGAAGGTGCGACATGCGCCGGAGCGATGGCATCGATCGCAACGGGACTGCTTCTTACGCTCGCACTGGAATCCGCCTCCTACGTGAAGGCGTTCACGTTTCCGGCTGGAGTCACCGCTTCGGCAGTCGCGATGGTTGCGTCATTCATCGTGTTTTTCGTCGTGTCGCTCCTGACGCGACGCTCCGCGCAGGCTCAGCTCGACCCGGATGTCCGGCTCGTGATGGATCTCTGAAGACCTGTACTCATTCAGTGGCGGATTCTTTTTCTGTCTTCGCCTCGACGACGCGGACGCTCTTGATGTTCACGAATTCATGGATCCCGAACACTCCCAGCTCACGACCAAACCCGGAATTCTTGACACCGCCGAACGGCAGGCGCGCATCCGACGCGACCATGCCATTGATGAAAAGAAGACCCGATTCGATTTCCGCTACGAACCGGTGTCGCTCGGCCTCATCGCGAGTCCACGCGGATGCGCCAAGCCCGAAGGTCGTACCGTTGGCGATCGCGATGGCTTCTGCAAGGTCCTTCGCCTTGAATACGGATGCAACTGGACCAAATAATTCCTCGCGGGCGGCGGGAGCGTCGGGGGGAATGTCAGTCAAGACAGTTGGAGCGTAAAAAAAACCTTTGCGCTGGATCTTGGTCCCGCCTGTCCTCACGCGGGCGCCCAATGCGACCGACGCCTTGACCTGTTTGTCGAGATCGTCTCGAATCCCGCTCGTTGCCAGTGGGCCGAGCTGCGTTTTCTCGTCGATCGGATCACCGACGCGAATGGAGGAGACACCGGCCACGAATTTATCGAGAAACTTATCGTAAATCCTCTCGTGAACGATGAAGCGCTTGGCGGCGATGCACGACTGACCATTGTTGATCATCCTTGCGGTGACCGCGGTTGACACTGCCTGCTCGAGATCAGCACTAGGCATCACGATGAACGGATCGCTGCCACCAAGCTCGACGACGCTTTTCTTGAGGCTTTTCCCCGCCGCGCTCGCGACAGATCTGCCCGCGCCCTCGCTGCCAGTAAGAGTCACCGCGGCGACGCGAGGATCTCCGATGATGCCTTCTACGAGCTCCGATCCGATCAACAGTGTCTGAAACACGCCGTTTACGAAGCCAGCACGCCGCAGAACGTCTTCGATTGCGAGAGCGCACTGGGGCACGTTCGAAGCGTGCTTGAGAATTCCGACATTGCCGGCCATCAAGGCGGGCGCCGCGAATCTGAACACCTGCCAGAAGGGGAAATTCCATGGCATGATTGCCAGCACAACACCGAGCGGCTGAAACGCGACCCAGCTCTTTCCGCCTTCGATCTCTACGGGCTGGTCCGCGAGAAATGCTTCTGCGTTCTCAGCGTAATAGCGACACGCTGTCGCACACTTTGTCGCTTCGGAGACGGCGGCGGCGATAGGTTTTCCCATCTCGATCGTCATCAGGCGTCCGAGGTCGCGGCACTCGGCGTCGAGAATTTCGGCGGCCTTTTGCATGCACGCGGCACGTTGCGCGAATGATGTTCGACGGTGACGCTGAAACGCCGTGGCAGCCCGGGCGAGGGACTCGCTCACCCTCGTCATCGGGAATGGCTCGAAGGTGCGAACCGTCTCCTCAGTGGCCGGATTGATCGTTGCGATCGTCATGATGTTATCTCGCTCGTCTGAGATGGTGCTTGGCGACTCTGAGCGTCGGCTTTTTGGGATCGGTCAAATCCATATCCTTCCACGGAACTTCGTAGAGTGAATAGATGTGTCGTGTATGCAGCACGTGCTTGATCGGTCGTACCAGGGTCCAGGCCGACAGCCGCTGAATGAGAGCGGACGCCCCGATGAGGTATGCATCTACGAGCAGCGCGTCAGGGGTTCGGTCGACCCGGATCTCCTCTATTCGGCCGACCTCTTCGCCGTCCACATCGCGGACCTTCGTCCCGAGAAGTCGCTCGACGTTAATCTGCATCGTCGATTTCCCTGGTGCCCGAGCCTGGGATGTGCTCGATGATGTGACGGGCGATCCACAGCTCCCAGTCGACGGCGCCTGTGCCCTTCGCCTCGATATCGAGCTTGATGTTCTTGCCTGCCGTCTTTACGTGCGACCACGGAATGCGAACGGGTTCCGTTCTCCTTGGCCCGATCGATCGCCCGATCTTTCTTGCGAGTCGCTCGAAGAATGGATGCAGCCGCGCGCCCAACGTTGAACCGCCGATCTCGATGTGGGTGATTCGAGGCTGCGATCGCTCACCCACATGCATCACGAGCCCATCGACTCTTCCCATCTCCTCGTCATCCTTGTCGATTAGCTCTTTGTCGAGCACGTCTCGCACCAGATGCAATTCAGCCTCCCACTATCTCGAGCGGAATCGAGATGATCGCAAGCACGAAAGAGATCAGAATTACTATCGCGACGACAGTGTTGCTGACCCAGCCGTTGCGGTGGTCGCCTAGGTAAATCGGGTCGTTCATCAGAAAAAGAAACGGCACGATTGCGAGAGGCAGAGTCGCCGAAGTGAGCGCCATCGACATCATAGTGATCTTTACAGGATCCAGGCCGAAGAGCAAAGGCACGGCACCCAACAGGATGATGATCGTGTACGTGAAGGCGAAGCGCGCGTCCCGCGACGGATCGATGTTTTCGCTCCAGTTCCATCCCAGTCCCTGCGCGAAGAAGTACGAGATGGCGAGCGAGATTTCCAAAGCAGCGCCCAGACACGCGAAAACCATGGAGAGAGCAAAGAGTATGAAGCCCCAGCGGGGCAGCGCAGTAGTCATCAGGAGTGCGGCCTGCGCGAACTTGTCGACGTGGATTCCACGCGGCTGGAGGGCAACAGCTCCGCAAATGAGAACCGCCATCGACAACAGTCCACCGAGGCTCATCCCGAAAACCGAGATGACGCGGTTGATGGGGACGTATGTCTCGTCCCACTCGTCCTCAATGGCGCCGGACGAATAGAAGTACATGAGGTACGGTGTGATCGACGCGCCCAGGATACTCACCGCGATGAAGCCGTACTTGGCTTTCTGATCGCTCGGCATGCTCGGGATGAATCCATGGCCAACGCTGCTCCACTGCGGATGCAGCTTTACGGCGGCAACCGCGAACGAGAGCGTAACCAGGCCAAGAAGCGAAGCGCCGTTCTCGATGAAGCTCAAGGTTCCCTTCCACATGAGAATCCACACGACGAAAGACACGGGAATCGCCCACCATGGAAACCCTATTCCGGTCAGGATCTGCAGGGCCAACCCGATGCCACCCAGCTCTGCCACCAACACCATAAACGCAATGAGCACAATGCCGAGCGCGACCACCGAAAAGAAAGGAAAGCCGAATCGCTCGCGCATCGCGTCTACAATCGTGTGCTTGCTCACTGCAGACAAACGGCCGGACATTTCGACGAGGAAAATCAGGCAGATCGTCCCGAGGAGGATTGCCCAGAGAAGCTGGTAGCCAAACGATGCGCCACCCTGCGCCGCCGTCACGACGGATCCGACTTCCAGGAATCCACCGATGCTCGTGATGACGCCGAGGGCTATCTGGAGAAATTTCTTCATCGCTGCTTTTGAGCCCTGCCGGCCAATTGTTTTATGATTGTCGCGTCCGCACGCAGGGAGTCGAGCTGTATCGAGAAATCGGGAGAGTCTTTGGCTTCGATCAG
Source organism: Gemmatimonadaceae bacterium (assembly GCA_050733435.1). GTDB lineage: Bacteria > Gemmatimonadota > Gemmatimonadetes > Gemmatimonadales > Gemmatimonadaceae > UBA4720. The sequence goes on from JBOHTB010000002.1 coordinate 27,987, forward strand.
GCGCGCCATCTGCCCGATGTGAGTGCGGCTCGCGGTGATCACACTGTCCAGCGAAGCCGAGTCGAGCGAGGCCGGCGGTGATTTCAGCAGGTCGCTCGAGATCTTGAGAATTGTCTTGCCTGAGAGCTCCAGGGTTTGACGACTATATGTGTCGGGCGTGCTGTGACGGAGCCATGCCTCACCTGTCATATCGGCTGTCGCGACCCAGGAAAGAATGGAGTCCATCTGCTCCGCTGGCGTCGGCGGCTTGCAGGCGCAGAAAAACGCGCAGGAGATTAGCAGCAGACCTTTGATGCGCATCTGATTTACATTGCTTGCCTATGTCCAGAACCCGAATCGTCGTACTGCTCCTTTCACTTTTCGTGCTCAGCAGTTGCGACACTGCGTGCGGGCAGACGCCGGAGTCGTCAACCCAGAATCTGACCGCACCTCCGCCGCTTCGACACGAATTCAGAGCCGCGTGGATTGCGTCCGTGCAGAACATCGACTGGCCATCAGAGCCAGGCCTTTCCACGCACCAGCAACAGCAAGAGCTGATCGAGATGCTCGATCGCGCGGTGCAGCTGCGTCTCAACGCGGTGATTCTTCAAGTGCGACCGGCTGCCGACGCGCTATATGCTTCGCCGTACGAACCGTGGTCCGAGTACCTGACGGGACGAATGGGCCGCGCACCGGATCCGTACTACGACCCGCTCGAGTTCGCTGTGAACGAGGCGCATCGACGCGGCCTCGAGCTGCACGCGTGGTTCAATCCGTACCGGGCGCGGCACCCATCGGGCAAGTCGAAGCCGGCGCCGAATCACATCAGCGTCACGCATCCGGAGCTGGTCAAGCGGTACGGCCGCATGTTGTGGATGGATCCGGGCGAGCCGGCAGTCCGGGAGCAGACAATTCGTGTCGTACTGGATGTCGTGAAACGCTACGACATCGACGGCGTCCACATCGACGACTATTTCTACCCGTACAAGGAAAAGGATTCGCGTGGCAGGACCATTGATTTTCCGGACGCGCGAAGCTGGGGCCGGTATCGCGCTTCGGGTGGAAAGCTGTCGAGAGACGATTGGCGTAGAGCGAATGTCGACAGCCTGATCCATCAGGTGTACGTAGGAATCAAGAATCTCAAGCCGTGGGTGAAATTCGGGATCAGTCCATTCGGTGTCTGGCGTCCCGGATATCCATCGATAACGGCGGGGAAATTCGATTCATACGCGGAGCTGTACGGAGATTCGAGGAAATGGCTCATGAACGGGTGGGCGGATTACTTCACGCCGCAGCTCTATTGGCCGATCGATCGCCCTGATCTGAGCTATCCCGTTCTGCTCGAGTGGTGGGTTGAGCAGAACGCGAAGGGTCGCCACATATGGCCGGGTAACTACGTCGACAAGGTCAATGGTAGCCCGACTGGCTGGCTTGCTGACGAAATTCTCAACCAGATCGCCGTGACGAGAGCGCAGATTGGCGCGACCGGGAATGTCTTTTTCAGCATGACAACACTTATGGGCGACGCAGACAATCTTGCGCGCAAGTTGATGTCAGGACCCTACGCGAGTCGAACCATAGTACCGGCCTCTCCCTGGCTGGACAGCGTGGCACCGCTTTCTCCTATAGTGAGAACCGGCTGGGATGCCACCGCGTCGACAAATACTTTATCGCTCCAACCACAGGGCGCGGAGCCAACCTGGCTGTGGCTGATTCAAACTCGCGTCGGAAGTGACTGGACGACGGAAGTCGTACCGGGCTTGCAGCGTTTCTACATGATCCCACGACTTGCGGGCGGACAGTTTGCCGACGAAGTCGCGGTGTCTTCCGTCGATCGGACCGGCAACGAGAGCGCTCCTGTTCTATTGGGGCTCAGTCAGGGACATTGACCGTCCCGAAGCGAGCTCGGGTTACCGGTCTTCGCGCTTGAGCACCGCCGAGTTTATGCAGAAACGCTGGTGCGTTGGACCGGGTCCGTCCTCGAAAACGTGGCCAAGATGTGCGTCGCATTTCGCGCAGAGCACCTCGGTCCGTCGCATGAACAGACTCGTATCGGACTCGGTGCGGACGTTTTCCTCAGCCACAGGTTTGGTAAAGCTGGGCCAGCCAGTGCCCGATTCGAATTTCGTGTCGGAGTCGAATAACGCAGTGCCGCAGCAAACGCACTTGTAGGTTCCGGGCTGCTTGCTGTCGTGGTACTCGCCGGTGAACGCGCGCTCAGTTCCCTTCTGTCGCGCAATTCGATACTGCTCTGGCGTGAGCTCTTTCCGCCATTCCTCGTCGCTCTTCTCGATTTTGTCACTCATACCGTTGCTGCCCGCCCTTCCAACAATCGTGATTTTACGGCCAGTGCGTCCGTAGTTGCCGCGCCGAGCGCCGTATTGTCAAAGATACACCAGGTAGAAGCGCCCTGTTTCGATCGCTGGCGGAGAATCTCGGTCACCCGGTCGAGCTCCTCCGCGGAATAGGCCGAATAGTAGACGCGTGGAGCTCCGTGCAATCTGAAGTAGACGACACGGTCATATCCGGCGGGTTGCCCTGCTTCCGGAACCCGCGGAGGGTCCGCGGCCACGCGCGCGATGCGACAATCGATCAGCAGCGATTCTACCTCACTAGAGAACCAGCTGGGATGACGCGGTTCGAACACGACGCTGCCATCGAAACGATGTCTAAATTCTGTAAAAAAAGGCACGGCAACGACTGGGTCGAACTCGAGACTTGGAGGCAACTGAATCAGAACAGGCCCGCGCTTCAACCCAAGACCTGCACTCTCCTCGAGAAACCGTTCGACAAGAGACGTTGAGTCGACGAGGCGTGATTCGTGGGTGATGGCCTTGGGCAGCTTCACCGCAAATCGAAATTGGCTCGGCACCGAGGCCGCCCATCGCTCGTAAGTCGCGAAACGGTGCGGACGGTAAAAACAGGAATTGATCTCCACGGCGTTGAAGAGGGCCGCGTACCGCTCGAGGTGGGTTCCGATCGGCAAGAACTTTCCGGCATGCTCCCGCCGGATGTTCCATCCGGCGGTGCCGAGGTGGACCCGAGTGGCGTCGGATTCGTGTGGAATATCCTTGTGTAGCATCCTAGCTTGACTGTCGTGTCGTACCCTTCTCTACGCCGACTTTGTGCCGTTGCGTCAGTCGTGACGTCTCTGTCCGCGTGCGCCCATTCCTCGGCAGCGCTGCACGCGACGCGCCGAATCAATTACTGGGAAGCGCTCGCGGAGCTGAATCCCGACGACGCGCTTGCATCCGCGCGAACGCCGTCGGAAAAGGAGTTCGCTCGATCGCTGCAAAGTCTGATGAAAGGCGAGATGGATTCTGCCGAACAGGAATTCGGCGCGCTACGGCGGACAGCGGCGGATTCCGTAATCCGTTCCGGCTCGCGAGTGATCTACACTGCGACGCTCCAGTACAAAGAGCAGTGGGACGCGCTCGCTGATCTTCGCAACGAGCCCGACCGTCCCAAGATCGACACGACCGATCGGGCAAGCATCGAGCTATGGGCAACGGCATTTCGAAATGTGCCACCAAAAACGATCACTTTTCGATCGCCATCGATGTCACTCCCAATGGCGATGTCCGCGGTAGGAACGCCGCTGATTCCGATAGAAATCGGAGGCAAAGTATACAACTTCTGGCTGGACACCGGATCGAGTATGACGATGCTCGCTTCCGACGTAGCGCATGACCTCAACATCTCGCCGATAGTTCCTGATACCCTGGAGATCGTCACGAGCACTGGACGCGTAAAAGCAAACCCGGCGCTGATTCCAGAGCTCAGGATGGGTCAGCTCATCGTCCATAACGCTCCAACGATGATCGTCGAGCATACGATGATGCAGATGCGCGAGCCCAGGCCTATCGAGCAACCAGCGCCTGTGAAAATCGATGGGATCATCGGCTTCGATATCATCCGACAGCTCGACATCGAAATGGACTACGGAGAAGGCGTGATCACGCTGCGCAATCCTGCAACGGCGCGGCATAGCTCGGAACGAAATCTGTTCTGGGTCGGATTGCCCGTCGTTCGCATAATGAGCACCGACGGGATACCCCTGTATTTCGCGCTCGATACCGGTGCACAGCTGACGTTCGTTACGGAGACACTGCTCGATAAGCTCCAGCTGGAAGCGGCGAGAATCGAGAGCCGTCGCGTTGGCGGACTCGGAGGCGAGATCTCCCTTCGGGCACCCGTGCTCCCCGATTTGCGAGTGCTGGTGCGAGGCTACCCCATTCTTTTCAGAGGCGCTGTTGTCCGCGCGCCGGTTTACCAGGTCCTCGCTTCCCTCGACGGCGTGCTCGGCGGTGATGTGTGGAGCAGCGGAGTCGTTCGGATCGACATGACGAACGGCATTTTCGCGATTGGTCGGAGAAAGGTGGACTAAGCCCACGTCGCTTTGTTAGGTTGGTAGCTAACATGTCTGGCGCGCGATCCTTTACCATTACTTTCGCCGTGACACCGCGGTTCGATGTGTTCTACGCTCTGTACGCTCTGGCGAACGCCGCGCCTTCGGCGTTGGATGCGTGGAAGGAGGAGGCGACCGCGCGCTTGCCCGAGGACTTTGGGCGAGTCGCTGCCCGAATTGCACCGGTGCCACTCTTCTGGCCGCTCCTTGCGGATGCGCTGCAGCAAAGCTCCGCGGAGATCGCGTTCGACGAGATCGTCGACGCAATCCGCACGATGTCGGCGGAGCAACTGACGACAAATATCCTGTCCGGAATATTCCACGACAATGAAACGGTACGGCAGCTCGTGAGCGGGCAGAGAAAACTTCGGGACGTGGCTACTAGCGATAGCGGTGCGCCGAATGACCTGCTGCGCGCTTTCGGTCTGCATCCGTTCGACCCTAAGTCGCGATCGGCGAAGGCGATTTCCCGACTACTGCTCCATCCTGATGCATTTCGGGACGAGCTCGCAGCAGTGCTCGAGCAATTCTGGACGACCGCATTCCACGATGATTGGACTGCTCTTGAAACCACGCTTCGCGCGGATTCCTTCCGCATGCGCGACCTCTCTGAAGAAAAGTCCATGGAGGATTTGGCGCGGGATCTCGGCCTTCCGGTGGTCTTCGATCGAAAGGCGAGGGAGATTCGTCCGCGCACGGGCCCAGCTATACCGTATGACCGGATCGACTCCTGCTGCGTGATACCTTCGGGATTCGACACGCGGCACTGGTGGGCGAAATACGAAACTAAGTCCGGACGCGCTTCGCTTTACTTCCCCGTTATGCGGGACGCATCGGCTGCAAACCGAAGAGCGACCGATGCGGCGACGACCGGGACCTCGGGCTTACGTGCGGTTCCCAAGGTCGATCCGGAATCTGTCTTCCGTGCCCTCGGCGATACCACGCGGTACGCGATCGCCTCGATCCTCGCGCGTACACCGACGACCTCGGCGGAGTTGGCGCGGAGGCTGGGAGTCTCTAAACCCACTATTACGCACCATGTCCAGTCGTTGCGATCAGCGGGATTGATCGCCGAAACGCCGGAGGGGGGTTCAGTCAGGCTCTCGCTAAACCGCGGAACGGTTGATGCGATATCCGAAGCGGCAGTTTCCCAGCTCTTTTCGTCCACAGCCGACCTCAACCTGGGCACAACCCGGAAAAGGCGGAGCAGCCAGGAGCCGGAAAAAAAAGTTAAAACTTTATAAACCCTTTTCTCGTACTCTGAGTCTAAGAGTTAGAGCCCGGCCTGGTCCGGCTAACGATAGAGCTACTGGCTGAGCTTGTAGGACGGGTGGGCCACCAGTAGCCAACCCCGTGTCCGAAAGGATGCGGGGTTTTTCGTTAGGTGCCCGATGGGTTAGGTTTGCGTCCTCTTTGACGACGCCGACGGAGTCAGGATGGCGGAAGTTTTCGGGCAGAAAATCCTCGAGGGAAAATCCGCCGTCATCACTGGCGGAGGCAGCGGGATAAATCTCGCGATCGCGAAGCGGTTCGCGAAGCATGGCGCGAGCGTCGCGCTGATAGGAAGGACGAAGGAAAAACTCGACAACGCGTGCGCGGAGATACGGAGCGCGGGCGGATCCGCATCGGGTCATCCGGCCGACGTTCGAGACTACGAAGCACTCGCGGCAGCAATCAAGGCCGCTCGCGACACGCACGGCGAGATCGATCTCGTGGTGTGTGGCGCCGCCGGCAACTTTCCCGCTCCGGTGCTTGGAATGTCGGCGAACGGATTCAAGTCGGTGATAGACATCGATCTTCTCGGAACATTCAACGCCTGTCGCGCCGCGTTCGAGCATCTGAAACACCCCGGCGCATCGGTGATCAACATTTCCGCGATGCAGGCATTTACGCCGATGCCGATGCAGGCGCACGTCTGCGCCGCGAAAGCGGGGGTCGATATGTTGAC
>JBOHTB010000003.1:0-8365 GCA_050733435.1 Gemmatimonadaceae bacterium
TTCGCCGAGACGCGATCTCTGACGTCCTGCGCCGAGACGTTCTCGACGCCGAGCTCGCGGGCGATGGAAGTCATCACGACGCCATCGATTCCGCAGGGAACGATCAGGTCGAAGTACGAGAGATCAGTCGTAACGTTCAGCGCGAAGCCGTGCCAGGTTACCCACTCGCGCGCGTGGACGCCGATCGATGCGATCTTTTTGCCCCTCGTCCACACTCCCGTGAACTTCGGATTTCGCTCGCCGGGAATCCCGTAATCGGCGAGGGAATTGATCAGCGCTTCCTCGATCTTTCGCAGGTACCAATGGAGGTCCTGCCGGTGCCTCTTGAGGTCCATGATCGGGTAGCCCACAAGTTGTCCGAATCCATGGAAGGTGACGTCACCTCCACGCTCTACCTCGAACAGCTCGACGCCTTTGCTGGCGAGAAACTCCCGTGAGGCGACCAGATGCTTTTCCTTCGAGGCTCGACCCAGAGTAACAACAGGTGGATGTTCGACGAGAAGTAGCACGTCCTGCGGCAGCGCACCCGAAATGCGATCGCGGGCGATATGGCGCTGCAGCTCGAGGGCTTCCGCGTAGGGCATTCGTCCCAGCGCGACAGTCCATAGCTCCCGTTCAGCCACGGAGCGTTACCGTTTTCATGCGTGGATCATATTGCCGAGTGAGTCGAGTGCGGCCTCGGCGATAGCTTCGGAGAGAGTGGGGTGGGCGTGGACGGCGAGATCGATTTCTTCGACGGTGAATTCGTTCTCGCGTGCGACGTCCAGCTCATGGATCAATTCGGTGGCGTGCGCGCCGATGATGTGGGCGCCGAGTATTTCGCCGTACTTCGTGTCGCGGATGATCTTGACGAACCCTTCGGTCTCGCCGGAGGTACGCGCGCGTCCATTGTTGGAGAAGAGGAATTTCCCGACCTTGTAGTCGATTTTCTTCTCTTTGACTTGTGCCTCGGTCATTCCGATCGAGGCGACCTCGGGGTGGCAGTAGGTGGCGTTCGGAATATTTCCGTAGTTCACCGTATGTACGTGAGGCAGGCCCGCTAGAAATTCGGCGAACACGACGCCTTCGCGCGAGCCTTTGTGTGCGAGCATTGGCGGGCCGGCGACGTCTCCGATGGCGTAGACGCCTTTGACTGACGTCTCCATGCGCTCGTTGATCTTTACGAAGCCGCGGTCGGTGAGCTGTACGCCGAGCTCTTTGAGGCCGACGTTCTCGATGTTGGGGGCGCGCCCGGCGGCGACGAGGACCTTCTCGACTTCGAGTGGCTGCTTTTTCCCGCCCGTCTCGACGCTCATAGTCACGGAAGTCTTGCCGACCTTCACATCGCTGATCTTTGCCGCGGCCAGGACATCGATCTTCCGCTTCTTGAAGCTCTTTGCGAGCTCCGCGCTGCAGTCAGCGTCCTCGAGGGGGAGAATGACTGGAAGTGCTTCGATCAGCGTTACCTGCGTTCCGAATGCAGCGAAGACGTCGGCGAATTCGCAGCCGACGGCGCCGGCACCGACGACGGCCATGGTCTTGGGCGCCTTGTCGAGGATCAGAACTTCGTCGGAGGAGAGGACGGTCGTCTTGTTCAGCTCGAGTCCGATCTGGGGCAGACCTTTGACGCGAGAGCCGGTGGAGATGACGACGGCTTTCTTCGCGGCGTGCTTCTCATCTTTTCCGTCGGCGGTGACGGTAACCGAGTTTTTGCCGGTGAGCTTTCCGGTGCCCTTGATCCAGGTGATCTTGTTTTTCTTGAAGAGAAACTCGACGCCTTTGGAATTCTGGGTGCTCACCGCGCGAGAGCGCTTCATCGCGACGCCATAGTCGAGCTTTACGTCGCTGACTGTGATACCGAAGTCCGAGGAATGAGAGACTTTCGTCGCGAGCGAGGCGGACTCGAGGAGAGCTTTGGCGGGAATGCAGCCCCAGAGCACGCAGGTGCCGCCAAGGCCTTCTTTCTCGACGACGGCGACCGACATTCCGAGCTGGGCGCAGCGGATCGCCCCGACGTAGCCGGCGGGGCCACCGCCAATAAAAATCACATCGTAGCTTGCCATTTCATTCGTGAATTAGAGTACGTGGTAATCTAGCAGACAGGCTGAGTCCTCGGCCCTCGGTGAAAAGGCCGCGGTGCTCAGCGGTCAGATTATCAGCGAAAGCGGATTCTCGATGTACCGACGCACGGTCTGGAGGAACTTCGCTCCCGTGGCGCCATCGATCACGCGATGGTCGCAGCTCATCGTGACGCGGAGGCGCTGGCGCACCTCGAGCTGACCGTCGATCACCACGGGTTTTTCTTCCACACCGCCAATCGCGAGGATCCCTGCTTCCGGTGGATTGATGATCGCGGTGAACTGGTCGATGCCGAACATCCCGAGGTTGGAGACTGAGAAAGTCGAGCCGGTGTATTCCTCGGGAAGGAGCTTCCGCTCGCGCGCACGCCCTGCAAGATCCCGTGCTTTCGCGGAAATCTCCCAGAGGGACATTCGATCCGCATCGAAAAGCACCGGGGTGATTAGACCGTCCTCGACGGCGACCGCCATCGCGACGTGGATTCTGTTGAACTGACGGATCTTGTCGTTGAGCCAGTGCGCGTTCACTTCGGGGTGCTCAGCGAGCGCGAGTGCGACGGCCTTGATGACGATGTCGTTGAAGGACGCCTTGTACTCGTCTCCCATCTCGGCCAGCTGCGTCCGCATCTCCGCCGCTCGGGTCGCATCGAGCTCGGCGGTTAGGAAGAAAGTGGGGACCGGTCCGTTCGATTCCGCCAGACGACGGGCGATGGTCTTACGGATCTGGGTGAGCGGGATGTCCTTGAAATCACCCTCGGTCGCAAGGCGCTGCGCCGCAGCAGAACGCGCGGCGCTAGCTGTCGCTTTGGCGTTTTCGATGTCGCGCTTGACGATGCGACCGCCGGGACCCGAGCCCTGGATGCCGCCGAGCTGAATGCCTCGCTCGCTGGCGAGACGGCGCGCGAGCGGTGAGGTACGTTGGCGACCGTCGGCCGGGCGAGCGCCGGGTTTTGCGCCGTTGCCTTTCGCGGGAAGCGGGACGCGGGAAGCGGGAGGCGGTGGAGGCGAAGCGGGACGCGATGGCGGAGCGGAACGCGGTGCGGGCGGCGCGCCGGAGCTGGCCTTCTGCTGCGGCGGGGTCGACGATTCGCCTTGCGACTGCGATGGCGAGCTTGGCACAGGGCTTTTCTGCGCTGATTCTTTCGTCCCGGCGACGGCCTGATTTGCAGAGGCGTTTGCCGGTGCGCTGCTACCCGCTTGCGACGCCTGGGCTGATTGCGATGCTCCGGCGGGGGCGGCCGAGCCGACTATCGAATCGATGTTTTCGTCGGGCGATGCGATGACGGCGAGAAGCGTTCCGACCGGGGAGGCATCACCCTCGTTTGCGAGTCGCTTGCGCAGCACACCGTCGCCGCGCGCGACCAGCTCCATCACCGCCTTGTCGGTCTCGACCTCGGCCAAGACGTCGCCACTTTTCACAGCGTCGCCTTCGTTCTTGTTCCACTTGACGAGGCGGCCTTCTTCCATCGTCGGCGAGAGCGCCTCCATTACCACTTTGGTTGCCATAGATGGTCAGTCGAGGTCCATGACTTTTTTTATCGCCGCGACAGTCTTGCCTGCATCGGGCTTGGCTGCGCGCTCGAGATTTTTTGCGTAGGGCATTGGAACATCTTCCTGGTGCACGCGAAGGACGGGCGCGTCGAGGTCGTCGAAGCACTCACGCTGGATGAAGTCAACGACCTGCGATCCCATCCCGCAAATCTCCCATCCTTCCTCGAGGACCACGGCTCGATTCGTCTTCTGCACGGAGTGGGCGATCGCTTCCACATCCATCGGTCTTACGGTGCGGAGGTCGACGACGTCGATGTTGATTCCTTCCTTGGCGAGGTCGTCCGCGACTCGCATCGCAACGAGCACCATTTTGCCATGCGTGATCAGCGAACAGTGATCTCCCACGCGCTTGAGCTCGGCGACGCCCATCGGGATGACGTATTCGCCCTCGGGAACTTCGCCCTTGGTGTTGTAGAGCATCTCGCCCTCGAGGAACACGACCGGATTGTCGTCGCGAACGGCGGCTTTGAGCAGCCCCTTCGCGTCGGCGGGCGTGCCCGGCGTGCAGACCTTCAACCCCGGGATGTGGGCGAGCCAGCTCTCCCACGCCTGCGAGTGCTGCGCGCCGAGCTGCAGCGCCGCCCCATTCGGGCCGCGGAAAACCATCGGCATCTTGAACTGGCCGCCGGACATGTAGAGCATCTTCGCGGCTGCATTCACGACTTCATCGAGAGCGAGCAGGGCGAAATTCCAGGTCATAAACTCGACGATCGGACGGAGTCCTACCATTGCTGCTCCGACGCCGACACCGGCAAATCCCAGCTCAGTGATCGGAGTGTCGACGATTCTCATCGGACCGAATTCATCGAGCAATCCTTTCGAGACTTTGTAGGCGCCGTTGTACTGAGCGACTTCCTCTCCCATTAGGAAAACGCTTTCGTCGCGCTGGAGCTCTTCGCGCAGGGCCTGGGTTAGCGCGTCACGATAGGTGAGAACCGCCATCAGGAGCTCGTGTCCGCGAGGACATCCTTGTGCAAGGTCTCCAGCGGCGGCTCGGGACTCGCGTCGGCGAAATCCCAGGCGTCCTGCGCAATCGCCTTCGCTTCGTCGTCCAGCTTGTGCATCTCGCCTTCGGTGAGCTCACCCGACTCGAACATCCTGTTGTGCAGAAGGAGAATCGGATCGCGCTTCATGTTCTCCTCGAGCTCGTCCTTCGTTCGATAGGTGCCGCTAACCGCGTCTGACATCGAGTGGCCCATGAAACGATAGGTCCTCATCTCGATGAGCGTGGGACGTTTTTCCTTTCGCGCTCTCTCGAGCGCGCGCGCCATGCAGTCGCGAACCGCAAAGATGTCCTGTCCATCGATGCTCTCGCCGTCCATGCGATAGCCTTTCGCGCGAACGATTACATCCTCGTTTGCAGTGGAGCGGGAAATCGCCGTGCCCATCCCGTAACGATTGTTTTCGATGATGAAGATCACCGGCAGATTCCACAGCGATGCCATGTTGAGCGCTTCGTGGAACGCGCCAATGTTCACCGCGGCCTCTCCGAAAAAGCAGACGCAAACCTGATTGCCCCGCCGATACTTGATTGCGAACCCGACCCCGGCGGCTACCGGAACGTGTCCACCGACAATCCCGTGTCCGCCGAGGAAGTTGGTCTTGGCATCGAAGAGGTGCATGGAGCCGCCTTTGCCGTGCGAACATCCATCGATCCGGCCGAACAGCTCCGCCATGATTGCGCGGGGTGTGACACCGCGCGCGAGTGCCTGGGCGTGGTCGCGGTACGCGGTGATGACGTAGTCATCGGGGCGAATCATCGACATGACGCCGGTCGAGATCGCCTCCTGACCGATGTAGAGGTGACAGAACCCTCCGATTTTTCCTAGCGCGTAGGCCTCGGCGCAGCGCTCCTCGAAACGGCGCTGGATCAACATCGAGCGGAGGAGCTCGCGTCGCTGCTCGACGGTCGTTGCTGGTACTTCGGTTGGCGGTGGAGGCCCGGCAGCGCCGTTTCCGGCAGCGTGCTTCTCAGAGGGCGGCGCGTTGTCTCTGCCTTTTGCTGGGGACGGACGCTTGGCTTCAGTTTTCATACGCCTGCCGCCTGCACCTGCTCCCAGGCGTGATAGCTGGAGCGAACCAGCGGTCCGGATTCGACGTGACGAAAACCCATCTCCATTCCAATCTCGTAAAGCTTTCTGAATTCCTGTGGAGTGTAGTAGCGGTCGAGAGCGATGTGAGCGTCAGACGGCCGGAGGTACTGGCCGAGTGTAAGAATGTCGACATCGACATCGCGGAGATCGCGCATCACGGTGACGACTTCTTCGATGGTCTCTCCCATGCCAAGTATCATTCCGGTTTTCGTGGGAATCTCGGGCGCAACGCGTTTGGCGTAGCGGAAGATCTCCATGACTCTCGGGTAGCGACCGCCCGGTCTCGCTTTCTTGTAGAGGCGAGGGACCGTTTCGGTGTTGTGGTTATAGATCTCGGGTCCTGCCTCGAGGACGGTGCGAATGCTGTCTTCGCTGCCCTGGAAATCGGGAACGAGGACTTCGACCGAGCATCCTGGAATGCGATCGTGGATCTGTCGGATGGTTTCGGCGAAGATGTAAGCTCCGAAGTCGGGGAGGTCATCGCGGTCGACCGAGGTAATCACTGCGTGCTGCAGCCCCATCTCGGCGATCGCTTGCGCAACGCGTTCCGGCTCGGCGATGTCGTACTTCGGTGGCCGACCGTGCGCGACAGCGCAATAGGCGCAATTTCTGGTGCAGACATCGCCCAGGATCATGAAGGTGGCGGTGCCGTGCTCCCAGCATTCGCCGACGTTGGGGCAGTGGGCTTCTTCGCAGACCGAATGGAGGTCCAGCTCACGCATTAGATGCTTGAGCCGGACGTAGTTGGGGCCACCGGGGGCTCTGACCTTGAGCCACGACGGTTTCCGCTCGGGGAGGGGATCCGCGCGGTGGCGCCCCATGATCTGATAGAGGTTATCTGTCATCATTTGCGGCTCTGGCAGGGTGGCCGTCGAGCTTAGGCAATCTACATCAAAAACGGTCGGGGCGAAATTGTGACAGGTCGAAGCTAAGTGGTGTTCCGGTCACGAGATCGGCGATTAAATCCCCCGTCAGGGGGGCCATCAGTACGCCGTTTCGCGAATGCCCGCACGCGTAAACGAGTGACGGTCGCTCCGGATCTGGGCCGATGATGGGAAGCATGTCCGGCGTGACGGGACGGAGTCCGGCCCAGGCCCGTGATGCCTTCGAGGACGAGAGCGTGGGACAAATTTCTTCGGCTGCTGATTGAACCTTTCTCACGCCATCGGCCGTCGTCGACGCGTCGTATCCGACGTTCTCCATCGTGCTCCCGCCAATAGTCGAAGCGCCGCGCGGAACGAGATAACCTCGCGGACCGTACGCGACGTGGCGGAGGGGCGCAATCGGGTACGAAACAAGCTGGCCGCGCGCGGGTTGGACGGCGTTGGCCAGGGGTGCGCCGCGAATTTCTCGCGCCCACGCTCCCGCGGCGAGAACGACCCGTCCGGCGATGTGCGCGTCACCGGATTTCGTTTTCAACGAGACGGATGATCCGCGCGCGTCGATTTCCGTTGCTGTGTCCACCACGGTGGTGATCCGCCCAGAGTCAGATACGTATTTCTCCAGAGCTGAAATGAGAACAGTGTTGTCGACGGCTCCGTCGTCGGGGTTGTACATAGCGCCGACCGCGTGCGACAGCGCCGGCTCCAAGTCGTCGAGCTCCTTCGCGTCGAGCCAGCGCGCCGTCGGGGCTGCGGTCTTCTTGAGTCCCCGGATTCCTCTCTGGCTCAAGGCGACCTGGAGGATGCCCAGACGGTTTAGCGGGACTTTGAATCCGGTGCGTTCCTCGAGAAACGCGACGTAGCCGGGGTAGCGATCGCGCGCGGCGACTGCGAACTCGTGCGCTGGTCCGGTTGCTCTCTCGACCGAAGGAGCGAGCATGCCCGCAGCCGCCGGCGATGCTTCGCCCGGTTTACGCTCACCAATCAGCGTGACAGAGACATTTCGCTCTGCGAGGGCGGTCGCGGCAGCGAGGCCGATCAAGCCTCCTCCGACGACGATGACATCGGTGTTCAGTTTATTTGCCTCTTCTGAAACTGATGGCGGAGGTGTAGCGTAGAGATACCAGTCACCGTTTTGGAGAACGTCATGCTACGCGCCATCTTCATGATTGGCCTTTTCGCCCTGCTCGGCCTCTTCGCCGTTGGCATGGTATTCAAGCTGTTCGGCGGGATCATCGGACTTACTTTCTGGCTGATAGCGCTGGCGCTCAAGGTAGTCATCGTGGGCGGCCTGCTCTACTTCGGTATTCGGATTCTGAGCCCGGGCACGGCTGCGAGGCTGCGCGAGAAGTTCTCGGGGACGAGGCTGACGCGCTACTAGGCGCGCGGCTTACGGATCGGGGCGGTTCGTAGGCAACCACAAAACTGAAGCAGGGAGCGGCAAGCTTTGCAGCCGTAGCTCTTGGCTTTCATACTCGCGTTCTCTTCGCTTTGTCTGGCCAGTCTGACGGGAAGTCTTCGGATAAAGCGGACTGAACGGATTAGTCGGAACGGTCATCTTGGCGCTCCGGCTCCGCGCGCTGGGGTCGTTTTTCTTATTGTTTGCATTGAGGGCGCGTCTTGGCTCTCCGGGCGGAACTGCAAGATCAACGGAACACTACACGCTACCGGCGAATCGCTGCCGGCTGACCGCTGCTCGCTTAGGACTCCGCGTTCAATGCTTAAGAATCGGGATCTGCGCGTTTTAAGCGAGTAGCGCTGTCGCGGGCAGCGATCAGCCGGC
>JBOHTB010000004.1:0-9207 GCA_050733435.1 Gemmatimonadaceae bacterium
TTGGATTTGCCCGGATTTAGTGGACACGGTACTTAAGCAGCAGCAGCTCGTTTGAGCACTTCGGTTTCGTATTGCACTGGTGTTAGGTAGCCCAGAGTCTGGTGACGGCGCTGGCGATTATACCAGACCTCGATGAATTCTACCACTGCGTGCGTGGCCTCTGTCCGGGTGCGCCAGCGAGCGTCTCGGACCAGTTCGGTTTTCAGTGTTGCGAAGAAAGACTCCACCACAGCGTTGTCCCAGCAGTCGCCAGCGCGGCTCATGCTCTGGAGGATGCAGTGCTTAGAAAGGAGACTCTGATACTCCTCACTCGCGTACTGACTGCCTCGATCGGAGTGGTGGAGCAGCTCTGAGAGAGGGCGACGGTGCGCGAGCGCCATGGCAAGGGCCCTCACCGCAAGTGAGCGGTCCAGGAAGCGGTCGATGCTCCAGCCCACGACCCGTCTTGACGCCAAGTCCAGTATCACTGCGAGATAGAGCCACCCTTCGCTCGTGGGCACGTAGGTGATGTCGGCTACCCACACGCAGTTGATCTCTCGATTGTCGGACAGATCGAATCGACGCTCTAGCTTGTTGCCGGCGAGAGGATAGCGGTGAGCTGACTGAGTGGTCACTCTGAAGTGACGAGAGCGCTTGGCCCTGAGCCCTTCTTCTCGCATCAGCCGCGCAACTCGGTTGTGACCGCACTTAATACCTTGCGAGAAGAGCTCGCTGTGAATCTTAGGAGATCCGTAACGCTCTTTGCTCCTCTGGTGCACGGAGCGGATGTGAAGTCTCAAGAGATCGTCTTCTCTCACTCGTGCGCTAGCCTCACGACCACGCCAGGCGTAGTAGCCCGAGGGCGCTACTTCCAGGACTCGGCACATCAGTCGCACTGTAAACTCGCCATCGTGGCGCCGGATCGAGGCGTACTTCACCGCGACTCTTTCGCGAAGAACGCCGTTGCTTTTTTTAAGAAATCTCTCTCCTGCCGCACTACCTCTAGCTCTCGTCTGAGGCGCCGCACCTCAGCCTCTAGCTCCGGCCCCGTCAACTCTCCCGGAGGATCCGCACTCCGGTCATTATCTGGAGCCCAGAGCCTCAGCTGTCTAGCCCACTTCCTCAGCAAATCTGGCTCAATGCCCAGATCCCGGCCGACCTGTGCGAGAGCCACTCCCTCTCGCAATCGATCGTTCATCAAACGCACAGCCTCCGCTCGGAACTCCGGAGTGAACTCACGCCGATGAGACTTTTTCGCTCGCATTGAACACCTCCATCCCTCAAGATTAGAGAGAATTCAGGTGTCCACCAAATCAGGGTAGTTTCAAGTCAAATATGCCTGCGGCTGTAGGCTGGCAGCTCCAGCCTGGCCGCAGGCAGCTTAAGCTGTCAGCAAAGCCCGCGAGCTCTTTGGTCGATTGTCGCGCCCTAGTACGGAAGTGATATGAGATTTCCCTGCGAGAACGTCCAACGCTGCGCCAGGATTTCCGACGCCGGTTCCGCGACAGTCAGAAGAGCGCGCGGATCCCGCGCGGCCGCGAACGTGGGTCGCTCGCCCACGAGCACCGCGAGCCGTACCATCATCGAGCCTTCACCGAAGGCTCCGTCGGGAAGCCGCAGCCTCGCGACCGCTCCCGGCGCAACGCGGCCGAGCATCCACTCGCGGTTCACCCCAATCAGGTAAACGTCGACCGTCTGACGCGAAGAATTGTCGAAGCGGATAGTCAGCAAATCAGTCTCCGTCGCGATCGGTCGGTGGAGCGCTTCACTCGAGGGTCCGCTGGCGCAGGCGCCGAGCGCGAGCGTCATGGTCATTATGCTGGCAGTTGAAACGAAAGCACGTCGGCAAAGCGTAAACATTGTAGTCTCCGTGACTGGGAACGGCGCAGAGCGCCTCATCCCATAGCGCGCAGAAACCGGATCAATCCAATCACGGACTTCTGCTGTCCAATCAGGTAGACCACCCAATGCCGGCGAACAGAGTGACCATCCCGATCACGCCAACTGACGGTCCCCCAACGCCTGCGAAAACCGCCAGTGCTGACGGTCATGAGCGGCAGACCGGGCACAGGGTCACCGAGCTCCTGCGAGCGTGGGGTGCCGGTGACGCTCAGGCGAGCGAGTCACTCGTCCGCCTCGTGTACGCGGAGCTTCGCCGGCAAGCGCAGCTCGTGATGCGGCGCGAAAACGAGGGACACACCCTTCAGCCCACCGCGCTCGTTCACGAAGCGTGGCTGCGCCTCGGCGATCAGCGTGATGCGCGCTGGGAGAGCCGCTCACAGTTCTTCGCCATTGCCGCGCAAATGATGCGGCGCGTCTTACTCGACCACGCCCGCGCGCGCCACGCACAGAAGCGCGGAGGCGCAGGTTTACAAGTCTCGCTCGGCGAGGGCGACTTCTTTTCCGCGGATTCCCACGCGCCTTCGGCGCAGGGCGCGCCGATCGACGCGCTGGACATCATCGCGCTCGACGAAGCTCTCGCCCGCCTCGCGATACTCGACCCGCAGAAGGCGCGACTGGTGGAGCTGCGCTACTTCGCGGGGCTCAGTATCCCCGAAACCGCGGCTGCGCTCGGTACCTCTACGGCGACGGTCGGTCGCGAGTGGGCCATCGCGCGCATGTGGCTTCGCCGCGAGCTCGATCGATGAGTGATTCGGCGGGCGTCGATCGGCCCTCGTCGCCGATTACACCGGAGAGGTGGCGCGTCGTCGACGCGATTCTCCGTGCGTCGCTTTCGTGCGAACCGGCGCTACGCGATGCTTTCGTTGCGCAGGCCTGCGGCGACGACGAGGAGATCCGCCGCGAGGTCTCATCACTCCTCGCCGCGCACGATCGCGCCGGCGACTTCCTCGACCGGCCAGCCGCCGAATATCTTGTCGCGTACAGCGGCCCGCCACCGCTCATCGCCCGACTCGCGACCGGGCTCGCGGGTCGCTATCAACTCGAGGGCGAGATCGGACGTGGTGGGATGGCCACCGTCCACGTCGCACTTGACCTGCGGCATCATCGCCGAGTGGCGATCAAAGTGCTTCGTGAGGAGATCGCGGCAGCGATCGGTGGGGAGCGGTTTCTCGAGGAGATTC
This sequence comes from Gemmatimonadaceae bacterium, assembly GCA_050733435.1. GTDB lineage: Bacteria > Gemmatimonadota > Gemmatimonadetes > Gemmatimonadales > Gemmatimonadaceae > UBA4720. The sequence continues at coordinate 3,063 of JBOHTB010000004.1, forward strand.
GAGTCACGGCATCGCTCCAGCACCCGCACATCCTTCCGTTGTTCGACTCCGGAAGCGCGGATGGACTGCTCTGGTACGTCATGCCGTTGGTCGAAGGCGAGACGCTCCGTTCGCGGCTCGCGCGCGAGCGTCGGCTCCCTGTCGAAGATGCTCTGCAGATCGTTCGCGAGATGGCGGACGCGCTCGACTATGCGCACCGCCGTGGTATCGTGCACCGCGATGTGAAACCCGAGAACGTGCTGCTGCAAGGTGGCCATGCTCTGATCGCCGACTTCGGAATTGCTCTGGCACTCGAGAACGCGGGCGGCTCGCGGCTCACGCGCACGGGGATCACGCTCGGTACCCCATCGTACATGGCACCGGAGCAGGCAACGGGTGACCGTCCCATCGATGCGCGCACCGACGTCTACGCGCTCGGCGCGGTCCTGCACGAGATGCTCGCCGGTGAGTCGGTACTCGCGACGGTGTCGCATCAGCAATTGGGGCGAAACGTGATGCACGAGCCAGTCGTTGCGCTTGGTGCGCGTCGCGCTGACGTCTCGCCCTCCCTCGACGCCGCCGTACGCCGCGCGCTGTCGAAGGAACCGGATGACCGGTTCCCGAGTGCGGGAGCGTTCGCGGCGGCGCTAGTCGTTCCGCTCCGGGGCAGAGCCCAGGCAGGGTTTACAGCGTCGGGTAGCAAGCGGTTTGGTGATGACCGCCTGGCGGATACGGGCGTCGCCAATAAACCACGCGGTCGCATGATATCCGCGCGCGCGGCGCTGTACGCGATCGGCGTCATGCTCGCCGTCGGTCTGGCGGGCGGCTGGGCGCTCGGACGGTCGGGACTGGTGGAGCGCATACCCGCCATGCCCGCCGTTCTTCCCAACGCAGGAGCGCAGCCGGCGGATCCTCCCGCTCCCGCGCAGGGGGACGTCAACGAAGAAGCGATGTCCCTCGCAGTCGTCGATCGTTCCGGCGATCCGCTGCGCACGATCGCTGCGGATCGTCCGTGGACGCCGCGTTTTTCGCCGGACGGTCGTTTCGTGGCGTACGGCGCCTTCGGTAGCGGCCGAAATACGAGCGATGTGTGGGTGACGGATGTGGATGCGGGCACGACGCGTCGCCTCACCGATGACGATAACGACAGCAACGACCCGCAGTGGAGCGCGCAGGGAACGACGGTGGCGTATTCGGCTGGTGCTTCCGGCGGGAAGGATATTTTCGTGCGCTCGGTTGGGGCGGGCGATTCAAGGCTACTCGCTGCGCGCGCGGGGACACAGTTCGCGAGCGACTGGCTGCGCGATGGCAGCGCGCTGCTCGTCACTGAGGAAACAGGCGACAAGCACGACATCATCGTGCAGCCGGCCGACGGATCGGCCGCGTGGCCGTACGCGGCGACACCCGCGGACGAGACGGGAGCACGCATCTCACCCGACGAGCGCTGGGTCGCGTACACGTCCGACGAGTCGGGGCGGCCGGAGGTCTACCTGGATACTTATCCGCATCCCGGACGGCGTGTGTCGGTGTCTGCGAATGGCGGCGCGTTTCCCGTCTGGCGCGCTGACGGGCGCGAGCTGTATTACTGGAACGATGTGAGGCTGGTCGCGGTGCGAGTCGACGCGGCACCAGGCGCGGCGATGCCGACGCTCGGGGCGCAGACTGTTTTGTTCAGTGCTCCGTATTACTCCGGCCCGAACACCATGTATGACGTGTCACCCGATGGAAAGCGGTTCGTGATCGTTCTATCGTCGCGCCGGCCGTGAACTTAGAGCGTCGGCGGATGTTCGAGAGCGACCGCTCGTCTGTTGCAACGTCGATAGGCCAGTCTCACTGGCGCACGTAACGCAAGTGTGTAGCAGCCGGACCATCGAGGACGTTGTCAATTCGAAACTGCGGCCCGGGCTCGCGTAGGTTTTCGAAGAGGCGCCTCCCACCGCAGAACAGTATTGGCGCCAGAGCAATCTCCAGCTCGTCGATGGCACCCAGGTTCAAGTACTGCTGGATGACTTCCGCGCCGCCCGCGATGCGAATATCTCGACCCCCGGCAGATTCGAGAGCCAACTCGAGCGCACGCTGCGGCCCGTCATTGATGAAATAAAAGGTCGTCCCACCAGGGCGCGCCCACGGTTTGCGTTTCTCGTGCGTGAGAACGTACACCGGTGTGTGAAACGGAGCCTCCTCTGGCCAGGCAATCTCCCCTTGATCGAACATTCGCTTGCCCATGACGTTGGCACCGATGCGCTCAGCTGTGTTCCGAACCAGGTCGTTGACCGGGCCCGTCTCTCCCCCTTGTCCGAGCTGGAGGTTCTCGCGGAAGTACCGTTGATTGACGAGCCAGGCCATCATCGCACCCCACTTGGCACCCCAGTTCTTGTACTCGGGGTTGTCCATGGTCATTCCTTCCGGTGCCATGTAGCCGTCGAGGCTCAGTCCGATGTTGACGAATACCTTGCTCATGATCTCCTCTCGCTCGTCAAGTTCACGTTGTGAATCCTGAGAATGAATGGAAGGTGAGTGGCAAACGTGCTCGTCTGCTGCAGCTATCGTTGAGTCCCATCGCCAGAACCAAGCCGTTGTGTCTCTTCTCGCCGAGCGAGGCGTCCCGTTACCGCGCCTCCACCGAGGATACCCAACGCTGCAACGAGGCCGAGTTTGGCGAGCGCCACGTTAACGATCCAGGGAACGCCAGCGATTCCAAGGTGGAAGAAAATCGCTACGAGCATCATGGCTTGATCCGCGCGATCGCCTCGGCGAACAGGCTGTTCACGTCCGCGAGGGTCGTCGTTGGATCGTTGTTGTAGTCCATCATCCGGTGGTTGTAGTTCCGCGCCTTCGTGCGTTCGTCCACGATCTCACGTACCAGTTCGCCGGCCGGTCGGCGATGATGAAAGCCACCGGCCACGTCGATCTGGGCCTGTTCCACCGCGCAGTAAATGCTCCACTTGGTCGCGGCTGCCGGGCACTTTCGGTTATCGGCACGGTTCCACACGGAGTCCGAAGAGAGGATCTTCGTTGCGCGCACCAGGATCTCGCGGTCGAGCGCGTTCGGCGCAATTTCTTTCGTTGTGTCGATCTGAAAACGAATAGTCGACCCGCGCATGCTGAAGCCGGAGACCGGGTACCATCCGTTGTACGTCCTGATGATGCCGTTGCCGGCCCGATAAGTCTCGATCTCAACATCGTCTGCCGCGCGCTCGAGGTCCGCTGCGCCATTCTGCAGAACGCTGGCCTCCAGAGCGCGGAAGTAATTTCGCACGTCGTCAAACGTCGTCGCCGAGTCGTTGTTGAATTCGATGAGCTGGTCGGAGGACTTTCGCTGTGACACCATTGCGACGCCGTGGCGACTCTCGTAGTTCACCGGACTTTCGGCATCGGCCATCGTACCCGCCCACACTTCCGTTGGTTGCGCGTCCTTGCGCCACACGCCGCTGGTGATCGCTCTAGCCCCCGAGATGAGGAACACGGGTAGCTCGTCCCACAAGGTGCCGCACGATCCGCCCGGGTGGGCGGCTGAGACATCCATCGAGCAATCGACGCGTGGCACTGACGGTTGGAAGTTCGGCGCGACGGCGCTGGGATTCCACGACAGCCCGGCGGCTTCGACTACGGCGCGGCGCAGTGCGCACCTGACGCTGTACGTGGTGTCACCACGCGGGCAGCGCCCGGTGTCGGCGCGATTCCAACGCTGCGGAGAACCGAGCAGCGCATGGGCTCGCTTCACGATGGCAACGTCGAACGGCCCGACCGCCGCCTTCATCGTCGGTGCCGCAGCTGTCGTCACCTGTGAATGAGCGGGAGAGTGCCAACCGATCAGGCTGGCCAAAACCATCACGCTCGCGTATCGATGTGTCATGAGCATTCTCATTGATCTCCGACACCGAATTTGGACACGACCGACGGCGATACGGTTCGCATGCCTCCTTCGAGGCACAGGGCAAACTCCCTGCGGGCTGCTGCGGGGGATAAAATTATGAAATGAACGCGCGGTTGCCAAAGTCTTCACAGCGAACCCGAATCATCGGGTACGCCTGCGCGCTCGGCGCGGGCGCAATCTGGGGCACTACTGGACCGTTGAGCACTGCGTTGTACGCGGAGGGCGCAGCAGTTTCAGCGGTCGGATTCTGGCGACTCCTGCTGGCAGTACTCGGCCTCACAATCTACGGATTCTTCGTCCGTGATCTCTTCAGGATCGACAAGCGCGGAATCTGGCTGATCATGGTACTTGGAGGCGCGCTGGTCGCACTATTCGAGGTGCCGTTCCAGTATGCGATCGCGGGACTCGGCGTCGCGCCCGCCGTCGCCCTGCTCTACACCGCGCCGGTTACAGTCGCGATCGCCGGACACTTCATCCTCCGGGAAAAGCTGACGCCGCTTCGAATTGCGCTCGCGGTGGGTGTCATGATCGGCGTTTGGTTGACTGTAAACGGTGAAGCTGCTGACCAGTCGCAACCGACATCGTCGCGGGTTGTCGGGATTGTCGGCGGGCTGATTGCGGCGGCGTCCTACGCGGCGACTGCGATCCTCGCTCGCTACGTCGTGCCGCGGTACGGATCAAAGAAGATGTTGTACTGGGAGCTCGTTGGCGGCCTGATATTCCTCGCCATCCTGTTGCCAATGTTTGGAAAAACGCCGCAGGCGCCGCGCGACATCGCAGCCTGGGTGTACGTCGCGGCCCTGGGCATCGGAGCCGTCGTGGCTGCGAATTTCTTGTTCTTTGCCGCCATGAAGCGAATCGATGCGGCGCCCGCAAGTGTTGCGGCGAGTGTCGAGCCGCTCGTTGGAGCGCTACTTAGCCTACTCCTTTTCAATCAACAGCTGCGTTGGTTTGGGTGGCTGGGTTTGCTGATGGTCGTTGGAGGAGTTGCTGGGGGATACGCCGAGGAGGCAGAGACTTAGCGGCGGACCGGATTGAACAACGAGAGGGCACACCTCGGTCGTTCAAGTGAGTGAGACTCACCTGGCGCCCAGGTTCAGCTGCGAGCGCATCTACCAGTTGCGCACAACCCAGCGACAATCCAGCGCTCGTCTGCTGCAACGTTCGTTGGATAGCGGGGACGGGCTCGCAGGAATTAAACGCACTTCGTTTACTTGATATATATAGTCGCGCCTACCCTCTGGTTATTGGCTCAATCACGGCGCTCCATGCTGAGCGCTGTCGAATGCCGAGAAGCGCGAGCATTCCGAGCACAGTCACATAGACGTACACTATCCATTGCGTCATTGCGATCGTTGTCAGCAACAAAACGATCGCAATCAGTGCAAGAATGGTCGGCAACCAATCATCGATCTGGCGCAGCGTCGTAATCATGCCTTTCGTCCAGGAGACGACAGCCTCGCGCCAGACTGCGAGCGCGATCAGGCTGACGACGAGCATGATCCACCGGACCGTCACCGTCATCGGGACGTTGATGATTGCGTGAGCGATGATCGCGGGAACGAGAGAAGCCGTGCGCATGACGGAGTAGGCCGCAATCGCGGCCCACAGGAGGAGGCTGATCTGGGCGCCGATTGCCAGTATGTCGGTGTGTCGGTACTGGCCGTGTGCAACGGTGAAGAAGACGCTCGCCAGGAGGAGAGAACCGCCGGCGCTGAACGACTCGCGGACCCGGCCGAGCAGATAACCGCGGGTAAAGAATTCCTCGACCAAAGGAACGACGAGATAGCTTCCGACCGCCATGTAAAGCCAGAAAGCGGTATTCCATGGAACACGCGCTTCCAGTGCCCAGAAAGGCGTGCCGGGACCGAGGCCCTTGTATTCATTCACCAGCCGAAAAAGCTGCCCGGGCAAGAAGGCAATGAGACCGAGCAGAATCCCTGTGCCTAACAGGTAGGCAGGCGAACGCGTGCCTGGCGTCAACCCATACGACGCGGCCGTCGATCGTCCACGAACGAACCCCAGCAACAACGCAATCGCGAACACGATACCGTAGCGGACAGTCAGGTGAACTAACTGGACGGCGGCCGCGGACCGGAAGTCGGGAGTCGGCGCATCATAGAGGTAGTGGTCGGCACCGGCGACGCCGAGGTGGGCTAGCGCAACACCAGCGACCAGAGTCCCGGCGATGAGGACGAATCCCGGTTCAGCAACTGCGGCGAGGCGATTCAAGGCGCCACGCTTCTGGCTGATACTGAACCAGGGGTTCGCTGTTCGACGTGTAGTCAT
>JBOHTB010000005.1:0-20974 GCA_050733435.1 Gemmatimonadaceae bacterium
AGCGATGGCGAAGATTTTTCGGGAGCGGAAAATCATATATGGCATCGCTGAGAATATTCTATGGTAAGAACTGGCATCTCGTTAGCCCAAGGTTCTTAAGTGCAACTGAACGGGTGCGGGGTGTGAGCAAGAGCGTGCTGAGTCGCGGGTTCACTACCGAGAGACGGCTCTCTTCGCCGCCGGACCCGTCACCACCGCGGTTACCGGTCACTCACACCGTTTTTGCTCACACCCCGCACCCGTTCAGTTGCAGTAAAAAAGTGACGTGCCGAGATGCGAGTCCTCGCACCCGTTCAGTTGCAGTTAAGAACCTTAGGCTACCGAGATCAGAAGGCGAGCGCTCTCCGCGCCCGCCTTCTCACGCAATTGCTAGCTGATCTGGATGTAATTCGTGTAGTAGGAGTTGTTACCGTAGTTCTGAAGTTGCAGCGTTACGTTGTCTCCCTGACGGATGGAGGTCGGAGGGACGGACTGATTGCGGTACAGCACCTGTGTCCGGTTGTCGTACCGCACCCACAAGGTCTGGTTGTTCGAGTTATCGCGGACCTCGATCCTCTGATTGCGGATATCTGTGTTGACGACGTTCGCGTACATCTGCCCGTTCGTCTGCTGCTGTGCTCCATTACCAAAAATGTTGCCCAACATGCTTCCGTTGCAGGCTCCCGCGGTCAGAAGCGCGCCGCTCGCCGCCAGGATCGCTGCTGCTCTTTGAAAATTTCTCATACATCGCTCCTATGGGTTGAGCTCCATAAAGGCAAACACAATGCCCGCGAGGTCCTGGAAGCGCGACGGCCGACGCGAACTGGCGTCTCGATAGCCAAGGCTTGTTAACTGCAACTGAACGGGTGCGGGGACTGCCATCTCGATAGGCTGGATTTTTTAACTACAGAACTACAACTGAACGGGTGCGAGGTGTGAGCAAGACCGTGGTGAGTTGCGGGTTCACTACCGAGAGACGGCTCTCTTCTCCGCCGGATCCGTCACCACCGCGGTTACCCGTCACTCACACCGTCGTTGCTCACACCCCGCACCCGTTCAGTTGCAGATCAAAAGGCAGGTTAAAGACGAGGTACTTTCCGACGCGCGCCTCCACGAATGCCACCGCAAGAGCCCGTAGCCCAACGCCGGTTCGGCCGAGAGCCGATTGCGGCAGTTTTTATATTGCAGTCTCAGAGCACGTGATGTGACAGCGCCGCACCAATTCCAGTCTTATAGTATGCGCTCCCCTTTCATCGTCGCAGTCGGCGCCTGCATCTCGGCCATTCTCGCCTGCGCCTCGAACCCCGCCCCGAATATTTCCGCTCCGATCAAGACGCCAACACAGGAGTACACGGGCGTCTACACCAGCACTGCCGATGAAGATTATTTCGTCCCATGCGGCATCCCGGACGTCGGCGACACCTGGAGTCTCGATTTCCACGACAACGATCCCGCCGCTCCGTTCCTGAAGGTGACGGCCATTCGCGGCTCTCCTCCATTCACCCACTTCATTCGCATCCGCGCCCGACTCGGCTCGCCGAGCAACTACAATGTCGGCTTCCAGACGCGCCAGCTCGCTGTCGATTCGGTGCTCGAAGTGAAAGAGACACTGGAGCCCTGCGCCGGTTACGGTGCGCCCGCCGCATGGACGGGCGTCCCGGGAAAAATCTCGAATCCAAAGGCAATCGCGCTCAGCGACGACGCGTCACTTGCGGCAACAATGGACAACGACCGCGATATCAGTATCTGGGCGACGGATCGCGGCGTGCTGTTGAAAAAATTCTCATCGGTAGCGAAGCGTGACGCGCGCACGACCAGCAACGCCCTGATGACTTTCTCCCGCGATGGAAAACTCCTGGCCGTAGGAACCGGCGCAATCGTTCGCGTCTGGCGCGTCGCTGATGCGAAACCGGTTTTCACGCTGGCGCTCAAGGACAGCGCGGCCGTCGCCAGGGAGAGTGCCGGGCTTCCGAAGAATCCCGGCTATACGCTCCCAGCGCCTCCGAGCTTCTACGGCGTCATCCAGCATCTCGTCTTCAACAGAACCGGAACGATGCTCGCGACGACGAACTTGTTTTCCTCGATCGTCTGGTCGATGAAGACTGGCAGGAAGCTCGCGGAATTCGAGCGCGGCTACGACTTCCGATCCAAACTGCTCTTCGTCGGCGACGGCCTGCTCATGACCGCCGATAGCGGACGCATGGTGATCCGCCCGTACCTCGGCGCCGCGCCCGTTATCCGACCAGGCACACGTGCGAAAGCCACGGAGTACGTGATGATGAGTCCCGACGAACGGTGGATCGCATTGAACGGCTGGGGCGACACCGTCTTCTTGTGGTCAGTGGCAGAGAGCGGACCAGGAAGAGCGCTGCCTGTGCCCGGTAGCTCACCCGGAGCAATTGCGTTCAGTCCGGACGGAAATACCGTGGCGACGGGAGGCGGCTTCAATGGACTCTATCTATGGAACACTCGCACCGGCGCTCCGATCAAGAGCTTCCACAATTTTCCCGGGCCGCTCTCTCACCTCTGGTTTTCACCCGACGGCAAATCGATCGTCACGTTCTCGACCTTCGACGACCGCTTCCGAATTATTTACGTCGACTCAGCTTTGCGAGCGGCCGCCAGAGCGCGAGGGAATCTTTACGACAGCTCTCTCACCGTGAAGCTTCCCCTCGGCCTTCCACCGTCTAACGCACCAAGAACCGTAGGCGGGGTAGTCGCAAGCCCCGACACTCGCGCAGTCGCCGGCGCTGAAGTCACGATCGCGAACGGCGATGCCCCCGACTCCGTGATCGCGCGCACGACGACGTCGCCCGGCGGATACTTCTCGTTCCCTGGAATCAGATTCAGGCACATCATCCTGCGCGCGTATAAGGCGGGGTTCGAGAACGGCGTCAGGTACGTCCACCTCCCGTCGTGGGATGACATCGGACCGTGGGGAATCGAGCTCAGACCGATCACCCGTCCCGCGGATTCGGCCGGTGTCGAGCTGCACTGAGCGAACGGGAACGACGCGTTGATCGTCGTGTCCATTCCGGCCGCGACGATGATAGGAACGATGAACACCGGCTCGCGCGCGTGATTTGGACAGTCGAAGAAGAGAGTCATCGTCGCGTTGAGTGGAAGATTCGTTAGAACGAACCGGCCGAGTGAATCCGTTTTGATGGAAGGAGCATCGACATTGCTGCCGCTGTTGGTGAGACGTCGCACGCGAATGGTTAGGCTCGGCATCGCTTTCCCCGATTCCGCGTCAGTGACCACGCCCTGCACCCGTCGCGGGCGATACGCAATCGGACTCACGTCTACGCCTGTGTAACGCAACGGTTCGACTTCTAAGTAGTTCTGATTGTCCGCAGCCATGCGCTCGACGATCCGCCATGTTTTACCAGATCGTGTGAGAAACCACGTACTACGGTCGACGCAGGAATTTCCGCAGGCGTGATAAGTCTGTACGAGCGCCTGGGACCGATTCGAATTGAACGCGATCCTGCTGAGGCCTACCATTCCCCAGGCTCCCGGGAAGCGTTTCGCGAAGGCGAGCCAGAACGGATAGCCCGTCTGCGCAGCCGAGTCGAGTGCAGCACCTCGCTCGCGCAACGCCGGCACGGAATCGAACGGCAGCGTCGAAATCGGCACCCGATATTTCGATACCGCATCGAATGGCGCGCGGATGCCGCCGATGAAGGAGAACCTTTTCACGAGTCCGGAATCGATGACGGTCGTATGCGCGGGCAGCGCAAGGCCTGGCAGAAGCGGAAACCAGTTGGTGAGTACGATACGTTTCGGACGGTCGCCGTTGACGAAGTAGAGACTGTCGAGAACGGTGCGATACACTGACGCGCGGGCGGTCGCCTCCGATGGAGTGCCGGGTTTGTCGACGGGGATGATCTCGGATTCGCTCTGCGTCGCGCCCGCTGGTCCGAGGTACCGTCCAGTCGGCATGTAACCGGTTTCGACTTCCGCGGGAATCCGCTCGACGACTCTCCATCGTCCCTTTGTCTGCTTGAGGAAAAGAGTCTCGTGCACCCGACAATCGTCACCGCACCATTGGTGCGCTGCGAGGAGTGCTTCGGTGTGGCTCTTGTTGAATGCGACCTTCGATAGAGTCGTCACGCCCCAGGCCCCCGGATATCTCCGCATCAACTCGGTCCAGAACCCAAAGTTTCGCTTGGGCAGGTCATTCGGCATGGGATGCAATGCGAGGAACTCGCGCCCATCGGCGTCCATGCGATTGACGTCATCGTACGAGAGAAACACGATGGGGATCGGGTACCCGAACTGAGTTATCGCCGGTTTGCGGCGAGTGAGGTGCGAGTACGCGATGACGGTGGCGGTATCCATCTTCGACTTGTGTTTCCACACAGGAAGCCCGACACATTTCACGAACGGACACGGTCCGCCCATCACGCCCTCGGTGGAGTCGTGCATGATGATGACGGGCGGCCGCTTGTTGCCGTCGAGGTAAAGAAAATCGAGCACGGCACGATAGACAGGCGCGGCGTCGCCGACGGGATAGATCGGCGATTCAGCGGTCGTGTCCTCCCAGAACGCAGTCTTTGCGGGGGCGGTGTTGTTCTGCGCTCTGCCGGTGGAGGCTAACGCAGCGAAACCAACGAGGAGAGCGGAAAAAGATCTTATGCAGACACGGGTCATTGTGACTGGAGCCTTTATGGTTTCGCTGACGGAGGGACAAGGGTGACTGGAACCTGTACCGACTGGGTTTCATATCCCGGCCCGTAATCCCACGGGATCTCTCTGACCGAAGCGCGGAAAGTCACCGACTTCGGTATCACGGGGAAAACGTGACGCACCGCATCCGCGCCACGGACAACGAACACCAACTGTCCATTCTCAACGGTGGCGAAGACTTTCGTGTGATCCATCTCCGGATCGCCGAAAACCGCACCGTCGCAGGTGGTACAGTTGATCATCGCCCAGAGGGTATCTCCGGCGATGAGTTGGCTGAGCGAGCCGTTGCGCGGGCCTCCGGCTTTCCATGGCTTGAGCAGCCACAGGATTTCCGCGGCTTTGCCATCAAGACTGGCGGGAAGGTCCCACGAGACAGACCAGTCGTAGCCGTGTGCTTCACCGTGCGGTTTTTTGGGCGGCACGTCCCAGACGTAGTTCGTCTCATTCTGCAATGGAAAGACGAACCGCGCTTCGTCGCTGCCGATTGTTGCCGTGGCGCCCTCGAGGATGTTGGGCGGAGGCGGTGGCGTGGGTGGGTCGATACAACTGACGAAGCTGACCGCCAGGTTGACGGTTGTATCGGTACCGGGTCGAAAGAAAATCGGAAGCAGTTGAACCGCATCATGATCAGATTTCGGAGGGCAGTCGATCCTCATCGTGATTGCTCCGGCCACAGGCAGCGACGTGAGCGCATAGTGTCCGACCGCGTCGGTTTTAATCACTTTGTTCGTGCTGGCCGTGTCGTTGGATACGGAATTGATCTGGACCTTCATTGACCAATGCGGTATTGGCCGGTGCGTCTTTGCGCTCGTGATCACGCCCTGAACACGCCGAGGACGATAGGTATCCAGTCTCGCGTCGGCGCCGAGGTAGCGGAGCCGCAGTTGCGAGAGATCGTCATTGGACGTGCGTGGAATTCGCTCGACGATTCGCCAGTTGCTCCCTGAACGGTCGAGAAACCAGGTATCGGCGTTCTCGCAGTATTCGCCGCAGGAGTGAATCGTGTAAACGAGTGCTTTGCTCCGAGTCGAGTCGAAAGCAATGCGTCGAAAGCCGACCATGCCCCAGGCGCCGGGATAGCGGTTCTTGAACGCGCTCCAGAACTCCTTCCTCAGCTCGCTAGTGTAAGGTGAAATCACAGCAGCATTCAATACGGCGACGGAATCCTCTGGGAGAATCACGACCGGAATTGGATACTGCAGATGCAGGTCGAGTGGCGCGCGCATCGCGCTAAGGAAAGCGTAGCGCTGGAGAAGCTCGGGATCGATTGCACTCCTGTGCGGCGGAAGCTTCGGATCGTCGCCGCGCAACGCATCGGCGATGACGATAGTGCGTGGGCGCTGGCCATCGAACGAATAGAGACTGTCGAGAACCGCGCGGTACACACCGGCGCGAGCATCCGCCTCGGATGGAACGCTCGGCGACGGGACAGGCAGAAGTACCGATTCACTCGGGTAGTTGCCTACCGGCCCGACGTATCTGAGCTTGTCGTGCGGAAATTCGGAGCCGACCTCATTCGGTATGCGTTCGACGACCCGCCACCGGCGCTTGGTCTGCTTGAGAAAGAGAATCTCATCGGCATAGCATTCATCGCCGCACGATGTGCGAGCTTGTACCAGCGCCTCGGTGTGCTGCGGATTGAAGCCGACTTTTGAGAGAGTGATCAAGCCCCAGGCGGTCGGATATTTCAGTTTGAGCTCGGTCCAGAACCCCATCGTCGGCGGCGTGTACGGCTTCGGGTGCGCGGCCTGGTATTCGTGGCCGTCGGCGTCCATGCGCCGGTAATCGTCGTACGAGATAAGGACAATCGGGATCGGATAGCCGAAATCGAGAATGGCCGGCCGCTTCGGACTGAAGCGCGCGAACGCGAGCACCGTCGCGGTGTCCATTTTCGATTTATGCGTCCAGGGATGCCACCCGGGACAGTTTGCAATCGGACATGGCCCTTCGCTTTGGTTCTCAACCGAGTCGTGCATGACGATGACGCCCGGACGCTGACCGGCGTCGAGATAAAGCAGATCGAGCACGGCCCGATAAACCGGAATCGCATCGCCGATCGGATAGACGGGCGACTCCCCGGTCGTGTCGGCCCATGAGGGGCGGCCGTCGGGTGAGGATATTCCCTGAGCGCGCACGGTCGAGCCGATCGCAGCGACCGCCGCGCACAAAACGAACAGTGGAGCTCGCATATACCATGACGAACGCGTTCGCCGCGCAGCAACTGCACCGACATCTCGGTAGCTTGGTTCCTTAACTACAACTGAACGGGTGCGGGGTGTGAGCAACGACGGTGTGAGTGACGGGTAACTACGGTGGTGACGGGTCCGGCGGCGAAGAGAGCCGTCTTTCGGTAGTGAACCCGCAACTCACCACGGTCTTGCTCACACCCCGCACCCGTTCAGTTGTAGTTAAAAAATCCGAGGCTACCGAGATGCAAGTTCTCGCACCCGTTCAGTTGCACTTAAGAACGTTAGGCTACCGAGATGCGAGTCGTCGCATAGCGGGAAGAGGGACGCGGAGCGGCCTGCTGACCGAGGACTCGGACTAACGGCATTGCTGATCGCGGACTGATTCCGGATCGAGGACTCGGATTAACTGAGGACGGAGAACTCACGGCGTGCGGAGCGACGGCGCCGCGATGGCGCATTTAACCATGCCGCTACTCGCTGCTCGCTCGAGGCCAATCGCTACGAGTTGCAAAGCCAGGAGTGTTCTCGTGGCGCAAGGGCGAGAGCAGTGCCTGTGCCCCTACTCCACCTGACCTGTCAAGACCTTTGCCCAGAACAGGCAGCTAGTAACTGCCGCCTCGCACCAGTGAGTGAGAGCAGTTGCAGTTCGCAGTTAGTCCGCGTCCTCGATCCTCAATCAGTCCGCGATCGTCGATGCCGTTGGTCCGCGTCCTCGGTCAGGCCGTTCCGCGTCCCGCGTCCCGCTTCCCGCTTCCCGCTCTCGGCAACGTCAGCGTGAACACGGACCCCTCCCCAACCTTGCTCGCGACTTTGAGATCTCCGCCCATTGCCCGTGCGAGTTGCCTGCTGATCGCTAACCCGAGGCCAACTCCCTGATCGGCGGCCCTGACCGCGCCCTTCGCCTGCACGAACGGCTCGAAGATGCTCTCGAGGTTCTCGGCGGGAACTCCAATTCCGGTATCGCTCACCGCGACATCCACAACTTCAAGACCGCCGCTGGCGGCCAAAGAGATCGTCCCGCCCGGCGGCGTGAACTTGAGCGCGTTCGCGAGGAGATTGAGCAGGATCTGCCGCATCTTGTCCTCGTCCGCACGCACGACGAGCCGCGATGGCGCGTCGGCTGGCTTCAATCGAAGCTCCTTCTCCCCGAGCTGCGGCGTCACCATCTCGATTACCGACTGAAACATCCTGTCGACGTCCACATCCTTCACGCGATACTCGATCTTTCCCGAGCCGAGCTTGGCGAAATTGAGAACGTCGGCGACCAGCGAGTCGAGATGGTTCTTGCTGCGCTGGATTTTCACGAGATCGATCTTCTGCTCCTCAGTTACCGGACCGCGCACGCCCATCTCGATCAGCTGCGCGTATCCGCCGATCGCATTCAGCGGCGTGCGCAGCTCGTGACTCATCGCCGCCAGAAATGCGCTCTTCGCATGATTCGCCTCCGTCGCTTCCGCCGTGAGCCTCTTGAGCTCGGCCTCCGCCTGCTTCCGATCCTCGATGTCGGTGTTGGTCCCGAACCACGCGATGATCTCCCCATCTTCGTCGCGCTGCGCCGTCGCTCTTCCCAGGTGCCATCGATACGCCTGGTGCTCGGCGCTCCACAGGCGGAATTCGACTTCGTAATCTTCACCGGTCGTGAGCGAATGACGCCAGCGCTCGAGAGTACGGTCGACGTCGTCCGGCTCGAGCACCGATAGCCACTGGTCTCCGATGACTTCGGCAGGCGTCTTTCCGAAATAACTTGCGGCGCGATCACTGACGTAGTCGAGCGCCCCGTCCGCAGTCGCGGTCCACACCTGCACCGGGATAGCGTTGGCAAGAAACCGGTAGCGCGCCGCGCTCTGCTGCAATTTCTCGCGCGACTTCTCACTCTCCCGAAGCAGGAGCTCCATCTCGCGTCGCGCGAGAACGCCCTTGGTGACGTCGGATCCGTGAGCGACGATACCGATGCGCTTTCCGGATGGGTCGGTAAGAGGCTGGTAAACAAAATCGACGTATACGCGGTCCATCGGGCCGCTCCGAGTGCGCTGGAGCATGACGGGAGTCTCGCGGCCGATGAACGGGTTGCCCGTCTCGAGCACTCGGTCGAGGATCGTTATGAATCCCTGATCGACAACTTCAGGAAGCGCTTCGACGACGGGCTTCCCGACGATATCGCGGTGCCCGATCAGTTGCAGATAAGCGTCGTTGACGAACTCGAAGACGTAGTCCTTGCCGCGCATCACCGCGAGAAACGCCGGGGCCTGCACGAAGACCTCACGCAGTCGGCGCTCGGCGAGCTCCGCCGCAGCGCGCGCTTCTTCCAACTCGAGGCGGAAGAGAACGCGCTCGGTGGTTTCCGAGGCGATGTTGAGGAACGCGACTATGTCGCCACCCTCGTCGCGCACCGGGCTAAGGCTGAAGGTGAACCATGCCTCGGTCGGTTCTCCATCGGTTCGCTCCATGGAAAAACGTGCGTCCTCGGCGTAGACCGATGGACCGCCGCTCCGGATCGAATCGAACATCTGACCGATGTCCGGCCAGATCTCACTCCACACTTCGCGACCGGGTTGGCCGAGCGCCGCTGGATGCTTGGCGCCCAACACGGCGCTATAGGCATCGTTGTAGATGAGGAGGAGAAGAGGCCCGCACCACAGGCTGATGGGGAACGGCGACTCGAGCGTCATTTGCACCGCGGGGGCGAGTGCGCGGGGCCAATCTTCGACGGGGCCGAGGGCAGTCTTTGACCAATCAACGGCGCGGCAGCGATTGGCCATTTCGCCATCGCCGGTGAAGGGTGCGAGCGTCTGGTCGAGAGGGGAAGATGTCATGTATGCGAACCATACTGCTCGACTCGGGCCAGAAGCATTCAGGCCGGTAGAGCTTCCGAGTAGTCGCTCTCGACATTTGGCGCGACGACGCTAAATCCAATAATGATGCAAATGGACAGGCGACGTTTCCTTCAGATCTCCATGGCGGGAATCGTCGTGGGGCTTGCCGATTCGGCGTGCAGCCCGGATCGCGACGCGAAGACGAACACGCTCGATCGCCCGGCGTTGCTCACTATGCTCGGCGCCGACCGAGTGCGTGCGCTTGGCAATTGTTATCGATCGACGCGCCCCAATGAGAACACTGCCGCAGCGTTGCGAGATTCGATCTCCAGGGGACAAGGCCGCACGCTTCGAATTCCATTCGTCGCGCACGCGTCGCTGAGCGATCAAATCAAAGACGACTTCGCGCATGGCCGCACGGTGCTCGTCGACGGCTGGGTTCTGTCGGCGACGGAAGCCAGACAGGCCGCCTTGTTCTCGCTCACTCCCGGCTAGCGTCTCCGAGCTCCTTTGCACATAGACGCGAGAACGCTGCCCGATGGGACAGTGCTCGAAGGCGACGTCTGCATCGTCGGCGCCGGCGCTGCGGGCATCACCATCGCACGCGAGCTTGGCAAGACTCCCCTCAACGTTTTGCTCCTCGAGGGCGGTGGGTTCGACTTCGATCCGAAAATGCAGGAGCTCTATCGCGGCGACATTATCGGCGAGCCTTACTACCCGCTTCAGGCAGCGTCACTCCACTACTTCGGCGGAACGACGGGACATTGGGCTGGTTGGTGCTCGCCTTACGAGCCCATCGATTTCCAGAAGCGCGACTGGATTCCGCACAGCGGTTGGCCCATTCGGCGTGAAGATCTCGATCCGTTTTATGCCCGCGCGCAGCCGATTCTCGATCTCGGCCCATACAAATACGCTGCGGCCGATTGGAAGAACGGCGATCCCGATCGCGTCCCGCTACTCCCTGACTCGCGCGACTTCTGGACCAAGATGTGGCAGTTCAGTCCGCCTACGAGGTTCGGCACGAAATATCGGAGCGAGATCGTCAACGCGCCCAACATCCACCTCTACACCCACGCGAATGTCGTAGAGGTCGAGGCGAACGAAGGATTGAGCGCGGTACAATCCGTTCGCATCCGAACGTTCGAGGGAAAAGAATATCGCGCTCATGCGAAGCGATTCGTGCTCGCCTGTCACACCATTCAAAACGCCCGGCTCCTGCTTGCATCGAATAGTCGGGCGCGAAACGGACTCGCCAATGAGAACGATCTCGTCGGCAGATATTTCATGGAGCACCTCGAGATGCCGGCCGCCGAGTTGGTACTCGAGAATCCAGAAAAGACGAAGCCGGATCTTTATGCCCTCGACATGACTCGTCGGACGCCTCGCGGCGAGATCGCAATTTCACCGGCTGCGCAACGCGAGTACGGCGTGCTCCACGGCACGACCGCGGTGGAAGCAGGAACTTACGGCGAGCCGGTCGAGAGCACCTTCCAGTTCATGGACACCGCGACGGTGACGGCGATCCGAAAATGGGAGGAAGGCGGAAAGAAAGGACCGGCGCCACTTACCGAATCGGCGCCACCGCCAGCGCGGGGCGCCGGAAATGCGCAGCGATTCTTTCACCTGACGACCAGGCAAGAGCAAGCGCCGAATCCAGACTCGCGTGTGACGCTGAGCGCCGAGAAGGATGCGTTGGGGATGTCGCGCGCGAGGCTTGATTGGCAGCTCACCGAGCTCGACAAGCGCTCCATGCGGACATTTTACCAGTTACTCGGCCGCGAGATGGGCCGAACCGGAACCGGGCGAGTCCAGATCCGCGAGTGGCTGCTGAGCGACGACAAGACGTGGCCAGGTTTTATAAGTGGCGGCTGGCATCACATGGGGACCACGAGGATGCACTCGGATCCGAAGCAGGGCGTCGTCGATGCGAATTGTCGAGCGCACAGCCTCGGCAACTTATACATCGGTGGGGCGGGCGTTTATCCGACAGCGGGCGCGGTCAACCCAACACTGACTTTGGTCGCGCTGGCTCTCAGGCTGGCGGACCACTTGAAAGCCGGCCCCGATTAACCGTCTCGTCGCGCACACAAAGCGCGCAGGTCGTGAGTATTTTCCGAGAGCGGATCCTCTCCAACAAAACTTTCCGGCTATGCCAAAAAATCTCGTAGCAAAAGCGTCGACAACCGTCAATGCTCCGGCTGACAAAGTCTGGCGAGGTCTGGTCGAACCGCCCCTCGTCAAGCAGTACCTGTTCGGCACCACGGTCACCTCCGACTGGAAAAAGGGCAGCCGCATCGTCTGGAAAGGTGAATGGCAAGGCAAAGCGTACGAGGACAAGGGTGTCGTGCTCGCCACCGACAAACCGAAAAAACTTCAATACACTTACCTGAGCTCGATGTCGGGAAAGCCGGATACACCGGACAATTACAGCACGATCACCATCAACCTGTCGCCCGATGGCAATCGGACCCGAGTCTCGCTCTCACAGGACAACAACGATACCGAGGCAAGTCGCGACCATTCGCAACAGAATTGGGAGACAGTCCTCGCCGGACTGAAGAAGGTGGTCGAGGCGCTCTGATATGTCCGAGACGCCCTCACTCAAAGCGCTTTTTCTGCTCGCGACTCTCAAGCACAAGCGAGGGGGCGGAGAGTTTTCGCACACCGAAGTCCTGTCCGAGCTGGTCATCGAATGCCTGCGGAGCGAGGGCGTTCGGTCAAGGATTATCCGCTTGTCCGATCACACCATCCCGCCCGGAACCAGGAGCAAGCTTGGTGCAGGCGACCAGTAGCCGGGAATCCTGAAACAGGTTCTCGCGACGGACATCGTCGTATTCGCGACGCCGATCTGGTGGGGCAACCAATCGTCGCTCATGCAACGCGTAATCGAGCGTCTCGACGAGCTGCACAATGAGCTCCTCGAGACCGGGAAGTCGCGTCTGACCAACAAGGTTGGCGGGATCGTTATCACCGGCGGAGAGGATGGCGAGCAACACATCACCGGCAACATCGCGAATTTCTTTCTCAACATCGGTGTGACGATTCCTCCCCACTGCTCGGTCTCGTACCAGGGATCTTACACCAGAGCGACCAAGGCCTCTCTCGGCCGAAAATTCCGGGAGGAGAAGAAGATCGCAGGCGCCGCAGAACAGATGGCGAGGAACCTGGCGTTCTTCGCGCGATTGCTCCGAGACAACAAAATTCCCGAGGTCTCAGGATGAAATCGTCGCCCGTGCCGGGCGACGAAAAAAGCGCCGGACTCCCGACGGCGCCCCAAATTGCGCCGAAGATCCAGTTCTCACGCAAGAAGATGATCGGCTTTCCGTTGATCATCGCGATTCCGATCCTCGCGCTGTTCGGAGTATTCGGAGAGCGATCGAGCAGCACTCGCACGTCGAACGCTTCTCTCGACATGTCGGTCGCGTATCCCGAGCGACTCCACTACCGACAGGTTCTGCCGCTCCGCGTGAGCGTTCGCAACCTGTCGCCCAACACGATCGATTCGCTCAGTGTGACCTTCGACACCGCGTACATCGCGCACTTCTCGAGCGTCCAATTCGATCCGCCGCTTCGAGCGGCGTATGAGGTGGATCTCTCGAACATCAAGCCGTCGGAGTCGCGAATCGTCTCGGTCGAGCTATGGGGTCAGGATTACGGGCGTCATCGCGGCACTGTCATAGCCCGCACCGGAGCCGACAGCGTGGTCGCGCGCTTCACGACGATCGTTTTCCCCTGAGCTTTGCCGACAAACCTGGAGGGATAGATGGAAACGGTTCTGAGGGTTGTGTTCGTCTACGTCTTCGTCTGGGCCTGCCTTCGAGTACTTGGCAAGCGTGAGCTGTCGGAGATGGCCCCGTTCGAGCTCGTCATGCTGTTGTTCATACCCCAGTTCTTCTCGCGCGCGCTCACTCGCCAGGATTATTCGATGACCAACGCGACCATCGCGGCGAGCACTCTTTTCTCTCTCGTAATCCTGACGTCGCTCGCGAGCTTCCGGTTCGGCCGTTTTCGTCGCTTCATGGAGTCCCACCCATCGGTGCTCGTGAAAGGAGGAAAATTTCTCAGCGACGCACTTGGGAGCGAGCGCGTTGCGCCTGAGGATATTTTCTCCGCGATGCACAAAGCGGGAATCGAACGCATAGAAGATGTAGCCTGGGCGATCCTCGAAGCAGACGGCAAGATTGCCATCATCCGTGCTGATCATCGCGATGTGCATCGGAGTGGCACCACCGGAGAGGGCGTGCTCCAGTAGTGGCCGGTCTCGAGCTTGTCCTCCTTTGCCTCGCGGCCTCCATCGGCCTCAGACTCGTCGCCGAGCGGCTGAACGTCCCTTATGCGTCGGTCCTTGTCGTCGGTGGACTTCTCCTGGCACTGGCACCCGGACTTCCGAAGGTCGCGCTCTCTCCGGAAGTCCTCTTCCTCATCTTCATCCCGCCCCTCCTTTACGCCGGCGCGATAGTATTCCCCCTTCGCGATCTGCGGCGAGAGATCGGTCCGATTTTCCGACTGTCCGTTCTGATGGTGCTTGTCTCGACGGCCGCCGTTGCCGTCGTCGCTCACGCTCTGCACCCCGCTTTCACCTGGGCAGCCGCCATTACACTGGGCGCTATCATCTCTCCGCCGGACCCCGTCGCGGTGCTCTCGGTGATGCGGTCGCTGCGATTGCCGCGTGAGATCCAAAGCATTCTCGAAGGGGAAGGGCTCGTCAACGACGCCACCGCGCTCGTCACCTACCGTTTCGCCGTCGCCGCCGTGGTCACCGGAGCCTTCTCGGCGTCGCACGCGGCGCTCCAGTTTCTCGTGAGCGCGGGCGGTGGAATCGCGATCGGACTTCTGCTCGGTCTGGTGATCGTGCAGGTGCATCGCATTACGCGCGTCGTGCCCGTCGTCAGCAACACCGTGTCGCTTCTCACGCCGTTCGCGTCGTACATGCTGGCTGATTTCGTCGGAACCTCGGGAGTGCTCTCCGTACTCGCGACCGGTTTGTACCTCGCCCGCAACGGTGCCGCGATCATTGGCGCAGAGGCCCGGCTGCAGAACGACGGGATGTGGAGGGTAGTGAGCTTCATGCTCGAGAGTCTCGTCTTCATCATCGTCGGACTCGAGCTGCCCTATGTCGCGCGTGCTCTGAATACGCTTCCGCTCACTACGCTCGTTGGTGAAGCGCTGGCAGTAAGTGCGTGCGTGGTGCTGATTCGAATCGCGTGGGCAGTGCCGACGACTTACATCTTCAGGATACTCGGCCGACTCATTGGTCTCGGGCACGATCCGCTGCCGAGCTGGCGCACGGTGTTGTTCATCGCGTGGTCGGGACTGCGCGGAGGAGACTCACTCGTCCTCGCGCTCGCGCTGCCTCTTTATACGACGACAGGGGCGCCGTTTCCGGCGCGCGATCAGATCATCTTCATCACTTTTTGCGTCATCTTCATCACACTCGTCGTGCAGGGCCCAACGCTGGCGCCAGTTGCGCGATTGCTCCGCATCGGTTCCGATCAGGACGAGGTTGCCGAAGAGGCGCACGCCCGACTGGCTGCGGCGGAAGCGGGTTTGCGGACGCTGGAAGACCCCGCGATCGCGAGTAAAACGCATCCGGAAGTCGTGCGCTATCTGCGCCAGCGACACCGGCAGCGCGCGCGAAGATGGGCGGCCTGGGAGGAAAACGCGGGCGACGCGAACCAGGACCTCGAATCAACCGACGGACATCACGAGCACTTTACGATTGCGCCGTCGCACGAGGCTGCAACCATAGACGAGGAACGTGCCGACGAATATCGGCGCGTACGCTCGGCGATGCTGGCGGCCGAACAGCGCGAGCTTACGGATCTTCGTGATCGCGGAGTAATCGGCGACGACGTGATGCGCCGAATCCAGCGGGAGCTGGACATGGAGACGATGTTGCTCGAGATGGGAGAGCCGGTGAACGACACCGTCGGCGAGGTGTCTGCCGCGATTGCTCCGCGTTGATCCCGTGCTTTGGCATTCTGTCTCGCAACGGTCCGACTGACTCGGTGAATGCAAACGGGGCTGCACGCCCACCTCATTGACACGCGGGGTGTTCGGGGAGTAATTGGCCGAATGGCTGATCCGGTCGTCGTTCGAATGTTCGGAAGTCGCGCGGCTCTTACGCTGCTGCTATCCGGTTCGCTCGCGGCGTGCACCGGCGATTCCGGCGGCCCGCAAATACTCGCTGCAGCGATAGAGATCACGACCGAGCCCGGCGGCGCTGCACTCGCCGGTTTGCCGCTTCCTACCCCGCCAGTCTTCGTCGTGAAGGATCTGAATGGAAACGGTCTGAGCGGCGTCGCGGTGAAAGTCACGGTAACAGCGGGCGGTGGATCTCTCGCCAACTCTCCCACCACGACGAGCGCCGAGGGTACATCGGTTGGGACGTGGATACTGGGCAGAGCGGCGGGGGTGAATACTCTCAGCATCTCCACAGCGGGTCTCGCGCCACTAACGATTAGCGTCAACTCCGCGCCCGGTGCTGCCTCCAGACTGGTAGCGGTTTCATCCACCCATCTCGCCGGTACAGTCGGGCAGCCGGTGTCAGCGCCCGTCGTCGTTCGAGTGACCGACGGATTCGACAACGGTGTCGCAGCTATTTCACTTGGGATCGCTACGTCAGGAGGAGGAACGGCGCCTCCGACGGTGAGCTCCGACGCCTCCGGTGCCGCGACGATCTCGGCCTGGACTCTCGGAACAGTCAAAGGAGTTAACACTCTCACCGTTTCGCTGGGCACGACGACCATCTCGTTCGCCGCCAACGCCGCTGCCGCGGCATTGCAGTCATTCAACATCGTATCCGGCAACAATCAGTCGGCCTTTGCGGGGACTGCTCCCGCGCAGCCGGTGGTGCTCGCGCCCGTCGACCAGTACGGCAACACGCTCGACGGTCAGGTCGCGACTTTTTCAGTGGCTCAGGGCGGCGGAAGTCTCGCCGCGCCCACCGCATCGTCATCTGCCGATGGGACGATCACGATGCCCCGCTTTACCCTGGGCGTCTCCGCGCTTCCGCAACAGGCGGTCGCGACAATTGGGTCTCATTCCGTCTCCGTCAGTGCAACCGTCCGGTCGAGTTACGTGCTCGACATTCGTTTCTGGGGCGCGGGCCTTAGCGCCTCGCAGCAGGAGCTATTCACGAATTCAGCGGCGCGAATCCGTGGAATTGTTGTCGGGAGTCTCCCGGCCGTCGACGCAAGCGGTACGGATCCGGCGATATGCGGCGTCACCGGGGTACCTGTTCTGGCGGAGTCTATCCCCGGCCTGATCATCTTCGCGTCAATACAACCGATCGACGGCCCGGGAAATCTCGTCGCTCAATCGGCGCCCTGTGTGACGCGTGGTACGAGCGACATGCGAACCGCGATCGGAGTTGTGAAGCTCGATGCGGCCGATATTGCGACACTCGCGCCTACGACTCTCCAGGACATAGTCACTCACGAGATCCTGCATGTCCTCGGTATCGGATCGCACTGGAGCGCGGAGGGACTGCTGATCAACTTCAACTCGCCAACGGTTGCTTATACCGGAACGAACGGCATCGCCGGCTGTCGTGCAGCGGGCGGCATCATAAGCTGCATGACGTCGGTGCCCGTAGAAAATACTGGCGGATCGGGGACGGCGAACTCGCATTGGCGCGAATCGGTTTTTGGATCGGAGCTGATGACCGGCTACGTGAACATTGGCGAAATGCCGCTCAGCATACTCACCGTCCGCTCGCTCGCCGACATGGGCTATTCGATCAACCCATCCGGTGCCGATCCATACACGATATTTCCCGGGAACGTGCGTGCGAGTGATTCGCAGGGCACACCCGCATCGTTGTCAGCGAACTGGGAGGAGGCGCTTCCCATTCGGCCGATTGTGTTGCCGTCGCGTCGAAGTGCGGCGAACACCGCTCCGAAGACGGCGAAATAGAAGCTTTGTTGCTGCTTCCTTTGTTTCTGGCACTATAAGTGTTGTATCAGACGGACCATATCCGCGTTGCGTCGCTCGACCGTAGCCGCGTTATATCGGACCGACGATAACCGCGCGCAGCCCTCCACGCTAACCGACCAGCACATGTCTCTCTTCCGCAATCCCAGTCAACGCCAAATCGATTTCGGGCTCGCCGTGCTTCGCATCGTCGTTGGCGTTGTCTTCCTCGGCCACGGCAGCCAGAAGCTCTTTACGTTTGGTTTTACCGGCGTCACGGGCGCATTCGCCCACATGGGAGTTCCACTGCCGGGTTTCACGGGGCCGTTCATCGCTGTGCTCGAATTCTGCGGCGGCATCGCGCTCATTCTGGGACTTCTCACCCGCCTCTTCGCATTCGGCCTTTTCTTCGACATGCTGGGCGCGATCACCATAGTGAAATTGAAGGCAGGAGTTTTCGGTCAGGGCGGCTTCGAGTTCGAGATGACGCTGTGCGCGGCGGCTTTCGCTCTCATGCTTATGGGTGCGGGGAAGTTCTCGATCGATGGGTTGATCGCCAGGCGGGAAGCGGGAAGCGGGAAGCGGGAAGCGGGAAGCGGGAGGCGGGAAGCGGGACGCGGGCCGCGGGACGCGGGCGGTGCTTGACCGATGACTCGGACCAACTGCATTGCTGATCGCGGACTGATCGAGGACCGAGGACGCGGACTACTGAGAACTCCGGACTCAACGCACGCAGTGCGAGGACTGACGCTCGCGCATCGAACTACGCTGCTATCCGCTAAGCGCTGCTGCTAATCGCTGAGAGCTAATCGCTGGAGCGCTGCAAACGCTCGGGATAGATCTCGTGACCTAAAGGCGAAAGCAGTTGCCTGTGCCCCTACTCCACCTGACCTGTCAAGACCTTTGCCCAGAGCATGCAGCTAGTAACTGCCGCCTCGCACCAATGAGTGAGAGCAGTTGCAGTTCGCAGTTAGTCCGAGTCCTCGATCCTCAATCAGTCCGCGATCGTCGATGCCGTTAGTCCGCGTCCTCGATCGTCCCGCTTCCCGCGTCCAGCGTCCCGCTTCCCGCTTCCCTTTATATTCCGGTATCCCCACCAAAAACCGATGACGACCTCAGCCTCCCCAACCGACGTCCTGGAGAAAGAAACCCCGTTCTCGCTCCTGTTTACGGACCTCAAGCCCGAGCTGACGACGACGCGTCGCATTCTCGAGCGCGTCCCGAACGGCAAGGACGACTGGCGTCCCCACGAGAAGTCGATGGCGCTTGGCACTTTGGCGAACCACGTTGCCCAATTGCCGGGCCTGGGAATTCTGATACTCACAACCGAAGAGATCGACGCCTTGAAACGCCCGCCACAACCCAAGCCGGCGGACACCGCTGAGCGCATGAAGATGTTCGATGGCGTGAGTAGCGAGCTTTTGAAGCAGCTCGAGATGCTCGATTGGGATCGCGCGATGTCGCCGTGGAAATTCAGTGTCGGCGAGAAAGTCTTCGTTCACGCGCCGCGCGCAAAGGTGATTCGGAACATGGTGGTTACGCATCTCGCCCACCATCGAGCCCAGCTCGGCGTCTACCTTCGACTGCTCGGCGTTCCTATTCCGGGGAGCTACGGTCCGTCGGCCGACGAACCGATCTAGTAGTCGCGAAGGAGACTGTAGACGCGGCCCTCTCTGCGTCGTGCGGCTTTGTGTAGTTGCACGCTGATCTGTTCGAGCGCCGCTCGCAGCTGCCGCTCCTGTTCGCGCATCATCTTCTCCTGGTCTCGCATCAGCCGACCCTGCACGCGCAACTGCTCCTCGGAGGGCATCAGACGGTAGGTGATCTCCGGTAGCCGATCCATCATGTCTGGCCGCGGGCTGGGATCGGGAACCGGCTGAATTTCGTCGACCGGCTCGGGCTGCTCCGGATCGTCGGCCTGTTCGGGCGCGCCAGAAACGTCGGGGACACCGATGACGTCCGGATCGGCAGCGGCTGGCCTCGATACGATGGTATTGAGTCGTCTCCAGAGCTCTCTCTCCATCGCACTCTGATGCGGGTCGGAGGCCATCGGCCCGTCCTCACCTTTCGCCACCGGGCGAAACGAGGTCAGCGTCATCATCAGCATTGCCGAGAGCGCCAGCGCGCCGACGCGATAACGTGCGCGCCGCGCGACCCACACCAGCACGATGGTCAGGCCGAGCATCTCGAGAACGAGCGGCGGACTGATCGACGCGAGAGGGGCGGTAACGCGAGGAATGAATGCCGCGACTGCTTCCTGGGCGCGGACGATCGGCGGGTGAATCGTCGCGTCGATTGTGCGCGCCGTGAGCGCAGCACTCGTACCGGGACGAACCGGATGCGGGTCAATCAACTGACTCATCGTATGATGATGAGGGTTCGTCATCGAGCGACCTCCATTTTGCTCTACGCTACCTCCACCGGAAAAGTTGCGCCAGACGGCGGCGGACAGCGCCGCGCGGGGCGTCTCAGCGATGGTTCGCGTTTTGCCGCATTTGGCCGGTTCGCAAAACATTCAGCGCGGCCCTCGGTCGCTGGTCAGATTCTGCGCCACGGGTTGATGTACAAATCCAATCCAGGAGAAAAGTGCCAGCAACCTATACGATCGATCGCGAGCGCCAACTGGTGATGAGCCGCATCTGGGGGCCCGCAACCGAAGCCGAGGTCCTCGACCACAATCAACAGCTCAAGACCGACCCGCTGTTCGATCCGACGTTTCGACAGTTCGCCGACATGACCGACGTGACGGAGATTCTCGTTTCGACCGACACTATCGAGCAGACCGCGCACGATACGTTTTTCGCGCCGGGTGTCCGCCGTGCTTTCGTTGCGAAAGAGGACGCGTGCTACGGAATGGCGAGAATGTACGCGCTCTACGCCGAAAGCCTCGGGCAGCTCGTACACGTTTTTCGGGAGGCTGCCGAAGCAGAAGCGTGGCTGGGACTGCGCGAGTCGGGCGGAATTAGCGGCGATAGCAAAACCGCGAAGGTCTGACCGCTAGTCTGCCTCGGCTACCCTCGCTGCCAACTCGTCGACGAGCGCTTTGAGGTCACGCTCGCGGCCGTTTCGCACCTTCTTGAAGACCACGCGAGCGGTGCCGTACGCCGCGAGGGCAGTGCCGCCAAACGCAAGGAGCCCGACTAGTCCTGAATGCGTAGTCGCGATTGCGAGTGGCAGCGCCATTCCTCCACCGATTCCACCACCACCTCCGCCGACGACGCCCCCGAATATTCCGCCGACGATGGGCGACAGACGCTCGTCTGCCCGAATTATGGTCCGACCGCCGCGCGGCACCAAGCTGACTTGCAATCTTCGCTGCTGGTGGACGCTGGCCCAGTGGAGACTACGGCCGAGGGTGCTAACGTGCCCGGGATCGCCGAGCGCGTGCTG
>JBOHTB010000006.1:0-7701 GCA_050733435.1 Gemmatimonadaceae bacterium
GCCCCGAGGGGCACGACTTCGAAAAATTCTACCGCTCGATAGGCGCGGCGCCGTCAGTCGTGTCGTGCCCCGTGTGCGGCAAGACTGCTGAGCGGCAGCTATCGGCCGGCGCGGGACTGGTGTTCAAGGGTTCTGGATTCTACATAACCGACTACGGCAAGGACGGAAAGAAGCCACAGACTGCGCCGTCGGCAGGAAAGTCGGCCGAGGCCAGCAGCGGGAGCGAGGCGGCCGGAAGCTCCGACACGAAGGCGAAGACTGAAGGTGCGGCGGCGCCCAAAACCGGCACCGAATCGAAAGCTGCGTCTTCGAGCAAAGCCGCTCCAGAAGGTCCGTCTTCCAAAAAGGCGAAAGACACCGAATGACCGCTGCCGACCAGATTCGCGCCGAGCTCGTTCGAGCGGCGCGCAGTCTTGGCGCGCCCGAGGACATCGATCCACTCGTCGAGCGGCCGCGCGACGTCGCGCACGGCGACTGGGCAACGAATCTTGCCATGGTTCTGGCAAAACCCTTTCGCTCGAAGCCGCGTGACGTCGCCGAGAAGCTGCGCGATTCGATGAACCTTCAGGGAGCCGGGGTTTCGAAGATCGACATTGCCGGGCCTGGGTTCATGAATTTCTGGATCGACGCCGGTAAGATCGCATCGGGTTTGAGCGCGATCATCTCCGCGGACCAGAGGTACGGCACCAACGATTCCGGTCGTGGGCGAGAGGTGAACATCGAATTCGTCTCCGCGAATCCCACAGGTCCTCTCCACGTTGGGCACGGGCGACAAGCCGCGCTCGGCGACGCAATCGCAACGCTGCTGGAAAACAGCGGCTGGAAAGTGACGCGCGAGTTTTACTACAACGATGCCGGCGTTCAGATCGATAACCTCGCCGCGAGCGTAGAGGCGAGACTGGCCGAGCTGGAAGGGAAGCCGTCGCAAATTCCAGAGGGCGGCTACCACGGCGAATACATCCGCGAGATTGCGGAACGGTACAAATCGAACAGCGATGGGTTGTCGGTCAGGCAGTTCGCCGTCCGCGAGCTTCGGAACGAGCAGGATCTCGATCTCCAGGCGTTCGGAGTCCGGTTCGATCGGTATTTCCTCGAGTCCTCTCTTTACACCAACGGAATGGTGGACGACACAGTGCGCCTTCTGATCGCATCGGGGAAAACCTACGAGCACGAGGGCGCACTCTGGTTGCGGACCACGGAGTTCGGTGACGACAAGGATCGCGTCATGAGAAAGCGCGACGGCACCTACACCTATTTCCTGCCAGACGTTGCGTACCACGTCACCAAGTGGAACCGCGGATTCCGGCGCGCGATCGATGTGCAGGGCGCGGATCATCACAGCACTGTGACCAGAGTACGCGCGGGTCTCCAGGCGCTCTCGATGGGAATGTCTGCAGAGTACCCCGAGTACGTGCTGCACCAGATGGTCACCGTCATGAAGCATGGCGAAGAAGTAAAGATCTCCAAGCGCGCGGGGAGTTACGTAACGGTTCGGGACCTTATCAACGAGGTCGGGCGAGATGCAGTGCGGTACTTCTTCCTCATGCGGAAGAGCGATTCGCAGTTGATCTTCAACGTCGATCTCGCCGCATCGCAGTCGGAGGAGAATCCCGTTTACTACATCCAGATGGCTCACGCGCGGATGTGCGGAATCTTCAGGGTTGGTGGGATCGATCCGGCGTCTGTAACCGCCGATGCGCCATTTAATGTTCTCACCGAGACCGAAGAGCAGGAGCTGATAAAGGCTCTCGTCGATTTTCCTGAGCTGGTGGCTTCCGCGTCGGAGACGCTCGAGCCGCATCGTATCGCGACATATCTGCTCGAGACAGCGCGTCTGGCGCACCTCTGGTACCACAAGCACCACGTTCTGGAGCAACCGGAAGACATCACGCGCGCACGTCTCGCGCTCGCCCGGGCCGCGCAGATCGTGCTGCGAAACGGGATGCGTATCCTTGGGATCACCTCTCCCGAGCGGATGTAGTTGCTTCAACGCTCAGTCCTGTTAGGATTAGCCGCGCACCTCACTCCAACTCGATAGAGCGAATGTCCGTTCTGGTCGTAGGATCCGTCGCGCTGGATTCCGTCGAGACGCCTTTCGGCAAAGCCGAAGATGTGCTAGGCGGGTCAGCGACGTTCTTCTCGGCGTCGGCCAGCCATCTCACCAAGGTGAGCGTAGTCGGTGTGATCGGCTCTGACTATCCGGTGGAGAAGCTCGAGCCGCTCAAGAAGCGGGGCGTCGATTTCAGCGGGCTCGAGCGAGCAGACGGTGACTCCTTCCGTTGGCGCGGCCGCTACCGGCACGATCTCAACTCCGCCGAGACGCTGGAGACGCGCCTCGGAGTTTTCTCTCGCTTCAGCCCCAAGATTCCCGAGAAGCTTCGTTCGTCACCATACGTGTTTCTCGCGAACATCGACCCGCGGCTGCAGCTCGACGTGCTGAAACAAGTCGAGAAGCCGAAGCTAGTTGCCTGCGACACGATGAATTTCTGGATCCAGAGTCGGCGTCCAGACATTCTTGCACTGCTCGAGCACGTCGATCTCGTGACCCTGAATGATGCTGAAGCTCGACAGCTCACAGAGAAGGCGAACCTCGTCCAGGCGGCGCAGTGGATCATGGCGCGCGGTCCGCGTCACGTGATCATCAAGAAGGGAGAGCATGGGGCGTTCATGTTCACCGAGAATTCGATTTTCTTCGCGCCGGCATTCCCGCTGGAGAACGTCTTCGATCCTACTGGAGCTGGTGATTCGTTCGCGGGTGGATTCATCGGCTACCTGGCTGCGACGGGAGATCTCAGCGAAGGCAGCATGCGCCGCGCGGTGATCTACGGCTCGGTAATGGGATCATTCGCGGTGGAAAAATTCTCCACCGAGCGGCTCATGACCGTGACCCGCGCCGAAATAGACCAGCGGATGCGCGACATGCGTCGACTCGTGTCTTTCGAGGAGGAAATCCCAGCGTGAGTGGCGACGCGCTTCGCTACGGAAGCGCCGGTGTTGACATTGATGCGTCGAACGCCGCGAAGAATCGCATCAGGAAACTGGCTGAGTCGACATTCACGTCCGGGGTAGTCGGCGGCTTTGGCGGATTCGGCGGAATGTTTCGTCTGCCGTCTGGCCTCGAGAAACCCGTACTTGTTTCGAGCGCGGACGGCGTCGGAACCAAGATCAAGGTCGCAATCGAGGCCAATCGTCACGACACCATCGGACGGGATCTCGTCAACCATTGTGTCAACGACATTCTGGTCCAGGGTGCACTGCCGCTCTTTTTTCTGGACTACGTCGCCTTCGGAAAGCTGGATCCGGCGGTCGTCGAGGCTGTGGTGAACGGTGTTTCTCAGGGGTGCCGACTCAACGGCTGCGCGCTAATAGGCGGGGAAACAGCCGAAATGCCCGGTTTGTATACTCCGCCCGATTACGACTTGGCGGGCTTCATCGTCGGATATGTGGAAGAAAACCGCATTCTCGGACCACATCGGGTGCGGCCCGACGACGTGTTGATCGGGCTTCCAAGCTCCGGATTGCATACGAACGGATACTCGCTGGCGCGGAAGATCGTAAACGATCGTCTGAAGCTGCGCTCGAACGATGCATTTCCTGGTGGTGGCGGGGCGGTCGCGGATGTGCTGCTGGCTGAGCACCGGTCGTATCTACCGGCGCTGAAACCAGTACTCGACCGGATTCACGCGCTGGCGCACGTAACTGGCGGAGGGCTCCCGGAGAATCTCGACCGGGCGCTACCGAGCAATCTCGATGCGGTCGTCGATACGAAGAGCTGGCGAGTACCTAATGTATTTCGGGTGCTGCAAGAGGCGGGGTCGGTAGAGGCCCCTGAGATTTACCGTACGTTCAACATGGGTGTAGGAATGGTCGTTATCTGCGGGCGGTCCGACTTGATGGAGATCCAGTCGGCCGCCGCCGCCGCCGGAGATACAGCGTGGGTTCTTGGGTCGCTGAAGCCCGGCTCGGGTGCAGTCATACTTTCTTGAGGAATATTCGATGAGAGGAACTTGGTTCGTTTCGTTGGCGGTGGCTGCGCTCGCCGTGACGTCGCTGCCTGCGAGTGCGCAGGGCGTCGACACGCAGCGCTGCCCGCCGGGCACGGTCAATGGTTTGGGAGTTCCAGATCAGGCCCGTGCCTCGCAGGACGCATGTCAGAAGGCGATCGACCTCTTCCAGTACATGGCGCCGCAGCTCGGCACCAGTATCACCGGCGGTAACGCCACGCTTGGTCAGGGCGGCAACCTCGGCGGACTCGGTCACTTTTCCGTGGGGCTGAGAGTGAACGCCGTTGAAGGCAGCATTCCACAAGTACAGAACGTGACGCCCGCAGTAACTGGCGCAACTAGCACGCAGTTCGAGACCAAGACTCAGCTTCTGCCGATGCCGACCGCCGATCTCGCGATAGGAATTTTCAAGGGACTACCTCTCGCCATCACGAACGTTGGCGGGGTCGACCTACTCGTGAGCGCGGCGTATCTGCCAGAGTTCAACAGCAACGGCGTGAGCGTCAAAGTGCCGAACGGATCGTTGAAGCTTGGTTACGGCGCGCGTGTCGGAATTCTGCAGGAATCACTGCTGGTGCCTGGAATTTCCGTAAGCTACCTGCGACGAGACCTTCCGACGGTTAACATCGCCGCCAATAGTGGGAGCGACTCACTCTACGTCAACAATCTGAGCCTTCAGACCAAGGCGTGGCGACTTGTCGCAAGCAAGAGCCTGATCTTTTTCGGCTTGGCTGTAGGTGTCGGAAAGGACACATATTCGTCGTCGACAGATGTCCGTGCACACGTCGCCGCCCGCGCATTTTCGCCCGCGGCTGACGCCGGCCCGGTCTCTATCACGCAGGATCTGACCCGCACGAATGTCTTCGCTGACTTATCGATGAACCTTCTTCTTTTGAAGCTCACTGGTGAAATTGGACAGGTATCCGGTGGAACCATCAACACTTTCAATACATTCAGTGGCAAGCAAGCAGCCGATTCCAGAATCTACGGATCGGTCGGAGCTCGATTCGGATTCTGACCACGCGCGCGACGCGGAGTACATGCGTCGCGCGTTGGCCCTCGCCCAGCAAGGCTGGGGACAAACAGCGCCGAACCCAATGGTCGGCGCTGTTGTCGTTAAAGACGGTACGATCGTCGGAGAAGGATCGCACGCGCGGTTCGGTGATGCGCATGCAGAGTCCATTGCGCTAAAGGCAGCGGGGGAGCGCGCTCGGGGCTCGACGATGTACGTCACTCTCGAGCCGTGCAACCACTTCGGGAAGACTCCCCCGTGCACGGAGTCTATTCTTGAGGCGCGTGTTCGCCGCGTCGTCATCGCGATGCCCGATCCCACCGCCCTCGCCGGCGGCGGAGCCCGCCATCTCACGGACTACGGCGTCGAAGTCGAGTTCGGGGTCGAACGGGCTGCGGCGATCGAGCTCAATGCTCCGTTTGTCTTCGCCGCGACGAACACCACGCGACCATGGGTCACGCTCAAGCTGGCTCTTTCCGCTGACGGATTTATGAACGATCCATCCGGACAGCGACGCTGGATCACGAACGAGAGCTCACGTGAGGAAGTTCAACGCATGAGAGCCAACGTCGATGCGATTGCCGTCGGACTGGGAACGGTCTTGGCCGACGACCCCAAGCTCACCGCGCGGGGCGCAATCCGACCGCGAATCGCACCGATGCGGGTCATCTTCGACCGCGACGGGGCGACGCCACTCGAGTCAACGCTCGTGAAAACGGCCCGAGAGACGCCGACCGTGATCTTCGCGCATCACCCTCCTGTCGAACGGTTGGCGGCGCTCCACAACACCGGCGCTGACGTCTTCGAGGCGGAAAATCTCGGCGCTGCGTTGACTGCTCTACGCGGCTTCGGCGTCGAGCACCTCCTGGTCGAGGGCGGTGCTCGAGTGGCGCAGGAGTTCCTGCGGCAGGACGTCGTAGACAGA
Source organism: Gemmatimonadaceae bacterium (assembly GCA_050733435.1). GTDB lineage: Bacteria > Gemmatimonadota > Gemmatimonadetes > Gemmatimonadales > Gemmatimonadaceae > UBA4720. The sequence continues at coordinate 5,942 of JBOHTB010000006.1, forward strand.
ATGGTTATCTTTCGGTCTCCAGTCACGCTCGGCACCAATGGCCTCAAGCCGTTCGACGGGTTGGCCGAACCGGTCAAGCGCAAGATCGAGAACGCGCGGATTGTCCGACGCGCCGAGTTCGCTGAGGATGTGATGACGATCTACGCGCTCCGCGAGGTTTGATGTTCACCGGTTTGATCGAACAGGTTGGAGAAGTTGATCGGGTTCGGAAGTCCGACGCCGGTCGAGAGCTTCGCGTACGTGCTGCCTTCGGAGATCTCGCGTCTGGCGAGAGCGTTGCCGTCAACGGAGCGTGCCTCACCGTGCGCGAGTTCGGCGCCGGATGGTTCGAAGCAGCCGCGGTAGACACCACTCTCGACCGAACCACGATCGGAGAATGGAAGACCGGCACGCGCGTCAACCTCGAGAGGTCACTCAGGGCGAGCGATCGACTTGGCGGACACATCGTTCAGGGCCACGTCGACTGCGTTGCCCGGGTCTCCGCGGTCGAAAAATCGGGTGACGCGCTCCTCATCGACATCGCGCTCCCGCCAGCAATCGAGCCGCTTCTCGTATTACACGGATCTATCGCCGTTGACGGAGTGAGCCTGACAATCAACGAATTGAGGCCGGGCGCCTTTCAGCTTTCGATAATCGAGTACACGCTGCGACACACGAATCTTGGCGACTTGAGGCCTGGAAGCGGCGTTCATTTGGAGGCGGACATGATCGCGAAACATCTGCGCCGACTGCTCGAGCCCTACCTGCGTGAGCCATCGGCGGTAAATTCAGTGGTGAACGACTTCTCGCTGGAGCACTAGAGGATTATGGAGTTCGGAACTGTCGAACAGGCTATTGCCGACATAAAGGCAGGCAAGCTGATCATCGTCGCGGACGATGAAGATCGCGAGAACGAAGGCGATCTCATTTGCGCGGCCGAGCTCGTTACACCGGAGATGATCAACTTCATGATCCGGAAAGCTGGAGGCTGGATTTGTCTTGCGCTGACGGGTGACCGGGCCGACCAACTCGATCTCGCCCAGCAGAGCGAGGTCAACACCGACGAGTACCGGACCGCCTTCACGATCAGCATCGATGCGGACGAGCGGTTTGGAGTTACGACCGGGGTAAGCGCGCAGGACCGTGCGAAAACCATTCGCGTCGCCGTCGATCCCAAGACCGTACCGTCTGATCTGCGCCGCCCAGGGCACGTGCCGCCGTTGCGCGCGCGCGACGGCGGGGTTCTACAGCGCGTCGGACACACTGAAGCCGCCGTCGATCTTGCACGGCTCGCCGGCCTCGCTCCGGCGGGTGTTGTCTGCGAGATCCTGAGCGAGGATGGATCGAGCGCGCGTCGCCCCGAGCTGGAACGCTTCGCGGCTCGCGAAAATCTGACATTTATCACGGTCGCCCAGGTCGTCGCCCATCGTCTCCAAACGGAGCGACTCGTGCACCGCGTTGCGGAGGCTCGGCTTCCAACAGAGACCGGTGTCTGGCGCGTCGTTGGATACCGGAACGATGTCGACTTCCACGAGCACATCGCTCTAGTCCTTGGAGATGTCGATTCCGATTCGAGCACACTTGTCAGAATGCACTCGAAGTGCCTCACCGGTGATGTCTTTCACTCGCTTCGTTGCGATTGCGGGTGGCAGCTCGATACTGCAATGAAGATGATTGCGAAGGAAGGGAAAGGCGTGATCGTGTACCTCGATCAGGAGGGTCGTGGGATCGGTCTCCTCAACAAGCTCAAGGCGTACGAGCTCCAGGATCAGGGCATCGAC
>JBOHTB010000007.1:0-3883 GCA_050733435.1 Gemmatimonadaceae bacterium
GCCGCCCGGCCCGTGACCGCTTCGATTCGACGCACTCCAGCAGCCACGCCCGTCTCGCTCACGATCTTGAACAACGCGATCTCGGCGGTATTCCGAACGTGTGTGCCACCACACAGCTCCATGCTCAGTCCGGGAATCGTGACGACCCGCACGATTGCACCGTACTTCTCGCTGAACAGGGACATCGCGCCGGAAGCGCGCGCTTCAGCGAGAGGCTTTTGTTCGAAGGTCACGTCAACTCCCTCGAGAATTCCGCGATTCACGAGACTCTCCACCTCGGAAATCTGTTGGGCACTCAACGGACCGTGGTGCGAAAAATCGAATCGCAGACGATCGGGGGCGACGAGCGATCCCTCCTGGTGCACGTGCTCGCCGAGTACCTGACGGAGTGCCGCGTGTAGAAGATGGGTCGCGGTGTGATTGCGCTCCGTGTCGCGCCTGCGATCGCGAGGAACGATCGCTCTCGCCTTTCCCAGCTCCACTTTCCCGGTCGCCTTGCCGAGCGCGGCGATGCGGCCGTCCACTCGCCGCACCTCGTCGACGTCGACGGTCCAACCATCGCCTTTGATCTCGCCGCGATCGGAGATCTGCCCACCGGACTCGACGTAGAACGGAGTCTCACGAAGCATCACGGCGACTCGTTTATCGGGGAGATCGCGTTTGGCGATCACTTCCGTCGCGACGTCGAGGGAATCGTAGCCGACGAAACTGGTCTCTCCGTCGCGCGGGGTCCAACCATCGCCCGCGAGAATATCCGCGACGACGCCGATGTTCTTCGCGCGCCGTTCCTGCTGCGATTGCGTGCGCTGGGCCGCGAGGGAAGTTTCAAAGCCGGCGATGTCGACAGAATAACCGCGCTCACGCGCCATCAGCTCCGTGAGATCGATCGGAAATCCAAAGGTGTCGTAGAGCTTGAACGCATCCTCGCCGGAAATCGTGCCGTGTAGCGCAGTGGATCCCTGGGTTGTCTTCGTGGGAGCCAGCTCCTCGAACCGCCGGATTCCACCTTCGATCGTCGCGAGAAAGCGCTCTTCCTCGGCGCGCGTCGTGTCGATGATGTGCTTCGAGCGCTGACGCAGCTCGGGATAGACGTCGCCCATCTGCTCGATGACGGCGCGCACGACTTCAACCAACGTCGGTTGTCGGCGGCCGAGGAGCCAGGCGTGACGTACCGCGCGGCGGAGGATTCTGCGCAACACATAACCGCGACCTTCGTTCGAAGGATAGACTCCATCCGCCAGGAGAAACGCAACCGCGCGACTGTGATCGGCGATCACTCGAAATGGCGCGCCCGCTTCTCCTCTGTCGTATTTCTTGCCGACCGTCTTCTCCACCGCGGCGATGAGCGTCAGAAAAGCGTCAGTGTGAAAACCGTTCGATTCGCCCTGCATGATTCCGGTGATGCGCTCCAGTCCAGCCCCAGTATCAACGGACGGCTTGGGCAACGGCACGAGCGAGCCGTCAGCCTGACGGTCGTATTGCATGAACACAAGGTTCCAGAACTCGAGGAAACGTTCGCCCTCCGTTCCCTCGATAAATGCGTCCTTTGAAAATTCTTTGCGATCGAGCTCAGTCCACTCGCCCTCGGCGCCTGGCGGCAGCTCGAAATCTCTTGCGACGTGCGCCATGTCGATGAAGATCTCGGTGCACGGTCCGCAGGGTCCGGTGTCGGCCATCTGCCAGAAGTTATCGTGCGCACCGAGACCGTAGATGCGGGAGTCAGGAAGTCCGGCGATTTCCCGCCACAGCGCCCGCGCTTCGCCGTCCTCCTCGAATACACTCACACGAATGTGCTCGGCGGGAAGCTTCAATTCCTTCGTGATGAATTCCCACGCGAAGCGAATCGCGTCGTGCTTGAAGTAGTCGCCGAACGAAAAATTGCCGAGCATCTCGAAGAAGGTCTGGTGGCGCTTCGTGTGCCCGACCTGCTCGAGATCATTGTGCTTCCCGCCGGCGCGCACGCATTTCTGCACCGTTGTCGCGCGACGGCCCGGTGGGGGCTTTTCCTGCCCGAGAAAGACTTTCTTGAACTGGACCATCCCCGCGTTCGTGAACATGAGGGTGGGATCGTCGCCGGGAATGACGGGCGAGCTCGGAAGGGCGAGGTGTCCCTGCCTCTCGAAATAGCTCGTGAATTTTCTGCGGACTTCCGACGCTTTCATGCCGGAAATATACGCGCTGAAGTCCCCTGCCTTACGGCTTGACGAAGTGGAACCGTCCGCCCAGGTAGTCGAACTCGAGCACCCCAGTGCCCGCAAGATCTGTCGGGAATACCAGCGTCGGATCCTGCAGCTTGCCGTCGAGCGTGATCATCGACGGAGTGTCGACCACCCAATTACCCGTGACCTGGAAGAGTATTGGATCGGGCACACTGGCCGCGGCGTCCGACTCCGCAAGCTTAAGCGTAAAGTGGCCGTCGAGAGTGAGGTCGAGCGTCCCGCTGTAGACGCGCGTCAGAGATGACTTTCCAGGCGCCATCTGCGGCAGAACGACCGGCAAAGCCGCGCCACTGATGGTTTCGAGAGTGTAAGACCCTGCGACGTAGGTACTGAAGCTGGTCTTGTCGTATATGGTGTTACAGGCGGCGAGGATACTTGCAACCGCAAGGGCCGCAGCGATTCTCGCCGTCCCGCGCGGCGACACGCACGTCGAAAAAAGACGATTCATTTCCACTCTGATTGGCTACGATGTAAGACGAGCGACGACAGACTTTATTTCGTCGAGGTCATACCCGCGTCGAGCGAGAAAGGCGAACAGGCGCCGACGAACAACGAGAGGCTCCAGATTCCCGAGCTGCGCGAGCTTCTTCCGCGCAACGCGCTCGATCACGACGGCGGGATCGATCTCCTCCTGCTCGATGACGGTCGCGATCGCCGTCGTCGCTAGCTCTCCCTTGATACCCTTTCGATACAGCTCCTGCTGAAGTCGCCGCTTCGATGCGCCCGTGCTCAGAATTTTGGAGCGGGCGTACTGCTCCGCGTAGCGCGCATCGTCCAGGAGCCCGTTTTCCAGAAGACGCTCCACCGCATCGCCGACCTCGCTCGGCGAATATTCCTTTTGCGCGAGTTTCCGCTCCAGGCTGCGCACCGGATACGGGCGCGCAGCCAGAAGATTCAGGGCGTAGTTGTATGCTGTCGGTCGAGTCAGTCCGCGAGCTCGACTTCGGTCTCGCCAACCGCGGGCGGCTTGATACCGAGGACGGTCTTGACCTTCTCCTCGACTTCAGCCAGAAGAGCGGGATTGTCCTTCAGGTACATCTTCGCGTTCTCTCGGCCCTGACCGATTCGTTGCGCGCCGTAGCTATACCACGCACCAGACTTGTCGATTATCCCCGACTCCGCGGCGATGTCCAGCACCAGCGACGCGTGGCTTATTCCCTCCGCATACATGATGTCGAACTCGGCTTGCTTGAACGGCGGAGCGACCTTGTTCTTCACGACTTTGACGCGGACGTGCGAGCCGATGACGTCTTCCTTCTCCTTGACAGGAGCAATGCGACGGATGTCGAGACGCACCGACGCGTAGAACTTGAGGGCCTTTCCACCCGTGGTCGTCTCGGGGTTGCCGAACATGACGCCGATCTTCTCGCGGAGCTGGTTCGTGAACAGGCAGATCGTGTCGGTGCGGCTGAGCGTGCCGGCGAGCTTGCGCAGGGCCTGGCTCATGAGCCGCGCCTGCAGGCCGACGTGCGTGTCGCCCATCTCGCCCTCGATCTCCGCCTTCGGGGTCAACGCGGCCACCGAGTCGATGGCGACGACGTCGAGCGCGCCGGAGCGGATCAGCAGCTCGCAAATCTCGAGTGCCTGCTCGCCCGTGTCGGGCTGGGAGACGAGAAGGTTGTCGATGTACACGCCGATGCGCTTCGCGTAGGCCGGATCCATGG
>JBOHTB010000008.1:0-10694 GCA_050733435.1 Gemmatimonadaceae bacterium
TTTAACGGTTACGACTTTGTCGTTCGTCTCGCCGTCGGCGAGCTTGTAGCCGTTGATGAAGCTCACGTGGACGTAATAATCTCCGGTGACTACTCCACCGTCGCTCTCCCCAAACACTGCGATTCCAGCGCTGTTGGTGAGGCTGGCGCGCCAAAGAAGACCGCCACCATCCACAACCTTATATAGATCGGCGTCTGCACCTTGGACGCCGGCGTCGTTTGGATCGAGTATCTGGGCCGACACCTTCCCGAGCGGCGTTGCCGAGGTCGAATCGCTGCACGCGAGCGCTACCAGGAGGGCAAAGGTCGTGGGAAGCAGAAGAGTTCCTGGACGGGTTATTCGCATTTCAACACCTGCGGCTGAAGTGGGTGGGCTGCAATATCATCGCCTTATGGGGACTCTCGCCAGAGCGCGGAACGTGACTATTGTATCGTCGCCTTCCTTAATCGTAATCGGTCGATCGTTCGTCTCGCCGGGGGCCAGGTCGTGCCAGGTGATGAAGCTGACGTGAATCACGTAGTCGCCCTGGATGACGCCGCCGTTCTTCGCGCCCAGCACGGCAATCCCATCGTTATCCGTCCTGGTCGCTCTCCAATACACTTTCCCCGACGGGGTCACCTTGTACAGGTCGACCGCGGCGCCGGCAACGGGTTTGTCGTTGTTGCGGACATCGATTATTCGAACAGCAAGCTTGCCGAGCGGATAGTGCCTCGTCCATCCGCAACCCAAAACCACCAGCAGCAGGGCGAACGTGACGCAGGAGCGAACGCGCCGCTCGGAAATGCCCAAGGAACGACCTCCTCTCGTGTTAGCCTGACCCGTATCTTTGGTGAATATTAGGCATGTCCCACCCGGACGGAATACGGTGAGGCCCATATCAATGAGTTTTGTCCCAGCGCGATCGTAGGCGTCAGTGCCTAGCGGATACGTACTCGGCATCTCCGCGTTTTACCACGACAGCGCTGCGTGCCTCTTATCCGGCGAAACCATTGTCGCCGCGGCACAGGAGGAGCGATTCACGCGCGTAAAGGGAGACGCGCGGTTCCCGGAGCACGCGGCGCACTACTGTCTCGCCGAAGCGGGAATCACGCCCTCCGCGCTGGACGCGGTCGTCTTCTACGAGAAGCCGCTGCTGAAGTTCGAGCGTCTGCTCGAGACCTATCTCGAGCTGGCTCCGAGTGGATTGGCGTCTTTTCGTCGCGCGGCGCCGCTCTGGATGCGTGAGCGGCTTTACATCGAGCGCGACGTGCGGGCGGGTCTCGGCGACTACGGGGGAAAAATTCTGTACACCGAGCACCACGAGTCGCACGCTGCGAGCGCGTACTTTCCCTCTCCTTTCGACGAAGCTGCTATCCTCACCATCGATGGTGTCGGAGAATGGGCTAGCGCAACGATCGGCGTTGGGCGCGGATCGAATCTCGAGCTGCTGGAGGAGCTGCGGTTTCCGGATTCGCTCGGCCTTCTTTATTCTGCGTTCACCTACCAGGCCGGGTTCAAGGTAAACAGCGGCGAGTACAAGCTGATGGGTCTCACCCCCTTTGGTAATCCGCGTTACGTCGATCGGATCTATTCGGACCTGTTGAAGCTGGAAGACGACGGCTCGCTGCGCCTCGATCAGCGCTACTTCGATTATCGGGGCGGACTTCGGATGACGAATCGCAGGTTCGACCGGCTTTTCGATGGTCCCGCGCGAAAGCCCGAGGGCCCTCTGACCCAGCGCGAGATGGATCTCGCGCGATCCGTCCAACAGGTCTGCGAGGATGTGGTTCTACGCATGGCGAAACATGCGCATGAAGTAACGGGGCTCAGAAATTTGTGCATGGCCGGAGGCGTCGCTCTGAATGCGGTCGCCAACGGACGTCTGGCGCGTGAAGGCCCGTTCGAGAAAGTCTGGGTCCAGCCTGCCGCTGGCGACGCGGGTGGTGCCCTCGGCGCCGCTTACGCAGCTGCGCACAAGTACTTCGGCTTGCCTCGCAGCGAACACCGGGGCCGCGACTCGATGCAGGCCGCGCTACTTGGCCCGAGCTTCGACGCAGAAGAAGTACGCGCCGCGCTCCAGGACGTTGGCGCAAAATACGAAGAGGTTGGTGATGAAGTCGCGGGCCAATGCGCCGCGGAGCTGATCGCTGAGGGAAAGATTGTAGGATGGTTCAGCGGCCGCATGGAGTTCGGTCCGCGCGCGTTGGGTGCGCGGAGTATTCTTGCCGACGCTCGCGATCCGGCGATGCAAGCGAGACTGAATCAGAAAATCAAATTTCGGGAAGGCTTTCGCCCCTTTGCGCCGAGCGTGTTGAGCGAGCGCGCGACCGAATATTTCGATGTTGGCGATGCTTTGCCGTTTATGACCTTTGTGGTCCCGGTCGCTGTGTCACGCCGGACCTCAGAACGAGCCACCGACGCGAAAGGCCTGGGACGGGTGGCAGAAGTGAGATCTCAAATTCCAGCGGTCACTCATCTCGACTACTCAGCGCGCGTCCAGACGGTTTCGGGCGACGACAACCCCGCGTTTCACGCAGTGATTGCAGCGTTCGCCGAGCGAACCGGCTGTCCGGTGATCGTAAATACATCGTTCAACGTCCGTGGCGAGCCGATAGTCTGTACACCCCGCGACGCTTTCGCGTGCTTTGCTCGAACTGCGATCGATGCGCTCGTAATCGGACCGTTCGTCGTGCGGCGCGAAGAGCAGGCGAAGAGTTCTCTGGCCGCAGCTGGCTCGCTGGCCGTAGGCCTTGGTTGACGGTCTCATCGCGTAGTGCGGAGCCCGCCAATGGTTCGGCCCGGCGCAGCGCGCGCGAGGGTCGGATCTTCGCGCTCACCCTGTTCGGCGGATTTCTCGTCGTTGCCTTGCTCGCGGCGCGAAAGCATAATCGGACCGTCGAGGAGGTCGCGGGTTTGTTGTCGGCGATTGCGCTGGTCGCCGCGCTGCTATTCCCCGGTCGACTCGAGCGGATCCGGCACGCGTGGACACGCCTGGGAGAAGCGCTTGGTTACGTCACTACGCCGATATTCATGACGATCGTCTATTATCTGATCTTTACGCCGATCGCAATCGTGCGGCGAGCAACCAGACGACGTGAGCAGCAGCAAGGCTCGCGTTGGCACAAGCGGGCGCCGCTTCCAGGCGCGGCGCGAATGGAGCGTCAATTCTAGTGAACAGGGGAAATTCAACCCGCGAGCCAGATCGATTGGAGAAAAAATATTGCTGGCGGTGATCCGCGAGTTGTGGGCGTTCATGCGCGAGCGAAAAAAGTTGTGGCTCGCGCCCATAGTCGTCGTGCTGGTCCTGGTCGGAGGCCTGCTTTTCCTCGCCCAGGGCACAGCGCTCGCGCCGTTCATCTATTCAATCTTCTAATCGATGTATCCCGCGTCACTGTCGCAGTCCAAGAGCCGCCAATAGCTGCGGGAGTCCCGGATAGGATGGCGCGACCTGGGCGAGTCGCAGCGCGGCGTCACGCGCTCCAGGAAGATTCCGCGACATCCCGTATGTGAGCGCGAGCTGATATAGCACGTCAGGCTGCGCCGGATCGAGCGCCAGTGATTGCTGGAAGTCAGAGATCGCCTCCGGAATGTTCCGCCGCTGCGCTGCGCGAACACCAAGTACCCGGAACGCCGGAGCCGATGGCCTGATCGCCACTGCTCGGTGCAGCGCGGCTTCTGCTTCGTCCTGACGACCTGCTAATCCGAGGGCGCGGGCGATGAGTAGCCAGGGCTCGTCCTGCAGCGGAGCATCGCGGGCGAGGCCGGCGTATTCCGCCGCCGCCGAGTCGAATTGCTTGCGACGCTCGTAGTCGGCGCCGAGGTGCAGCTTCGCAATCTCCCAGCGCGCTCCACCTGAGACGGCGAACGCCAGACTGTCGAGAAGATCCTTCGGCGTATAGCGGCCACGGTAATCGTACTGCTTCGCGACGGGCACGAACGGCCATCTGTCCTGAAGCGTGCGAGTGATGTGGAAGGCAATCCGCTCGTCGAACGGCGTCAGATCCATACCGCGGGCGTAGTCACTCCAAGTGCGAAGGCGCGTGGTATCGACGCTCTGTCCAAGCAATCCTGCGCGCAGCAGCGACTCGAAGAAGACACGACCTATGAGCGCCTGGCCGTCGCGCGTGGGATGAACGTGCTCGAGAAAAATGTTCGATCCCGGTACGCCGCCCGGCGAGACCGAAGCGAAATCCTCGGCGACGGGAACGTAGACGGCTCCCGTGCGGGTGCAGACCCTTCGGATTACCTCGTTGAACTCGCTCGGCGCCCGGAAGCGAACGACGTCGAGGTCACGAGCGCGGATGAACAGTCGCTTGGCGGTTAGTGAATCGCCGCGCCCGAGCGCGGCTTGTGCGCTGTCGTAAGCCGTGCGCGCACCACCTCGAGACGAGTTTGCCTCGGCTGCGAATGGCGGCTGGTCTCGCAGATTGCTGGCGAGGCTTCCAATGAGCACCGGCGTTCCATTTCGCCTGAAGACCCTCGCAATCGCTTCGAGATTGCTCTCGAACTGACGCACTCCCTGGTGGTAGGGCTTACTGTTGAGAGGGATCTGCCGGTCGCGAGCAAGAACCTCCATGAGGCTCGCAGCCTCGAGATCGCTCTGGCTTCCGGGCTTTCGCCGGATTGCTGCAATGCCATTCCTGAGCGCGAGCACTGTGCGGAGCCGGAGGAGGCGGAGATACAATCGCACCATGCCGACGCCGCCTGGAATGCTCACGCGAGAAGCGGTACCAAGCGCACCGTAGTATTCGTTGTGACCGGCGTAGATGAGGACCGCATCGGGATGTTGCGCAGCCACCTCCTTGGCAACGTCGAGCATTGCGAAACTGTTCGTCGCGGCGATTCCGAGATTTATCACCTCGACGGAATCGCCCGGCAGAACATCGCGGAGAACATCTCTCAGGAGTCGCGAGAACATCACGTTGCGGGGATACGGGAAACCGGCGGTCGCCGACTCGCCGAGCACGAAGACGCGAAAGGCGCGCGTGGGCTTCTCGGCGGCGAACATCTCGGGAGCGGGGTTCGGTGGATTTGCTACGCCAGCGAACCATCGCTCGCCGACGTGCTGATTGGCGACGAGATAGTTCCCGTTGACGATTCGCGCATGGACGAAGAGTGGCAACCCGCCATCGGGTCTGACGAGGCGTAGCGTTGCCTCGATGACACCGATGATTAGGATCGGTATCAGGAGCGTAATGGTGAGGAACAGGATGTACCGGCCTCGTGTGAGCTTCTGGCCGGCGACCGCGGCAGACGCCGCGTTTTTCTCGAGATTTGACAAGCTTTGCATGCGGAAGTAGTTGTATAGGGTACACCGCCACCCGTGAAAGTCGAGTGGCATCGCCCACCCCGCCCACCCACAGGTAACCATGCTCGTACGCTCTGCACTTACGGCCGCTCTGATGTCCGCGACATTAGCTGCCTGCGCCAGCGCGCCGCCCTCAGGCTCCGCATCCTCCGACGCTGGACACACAAATGAGGTCCTCGCCGAAGCGAGACGCTGGACCGGCAGCTTCACGGCGACGCAGTCGGTCAACAGCTCTATCGCACCGACCACACGCCAGAACGGCAATGGCTCGGTGGAGCTGACTGTCTCGCGCGCGAACCCAAGCCTCACCCACGTCCGCCTCCGCGCCGGGATCTCGATGGAGCCCGGCCTCGAAGTTCTCGGCTGGAGCATCAACCCAGGCAATTGTGGCTCAGGGGATACGCCGGTTCTGTCACCTAGCCTGTTCCCGCTGATGCAATTGAGTCCGAACGGTCAGGCAAGCTTCGACGACAACATTGCCTGGGAGCTTCCAGAAACCGGCACCTACCACGTGAATGTGTTTCGAGGCAGCAACAGCCAGCTCAATAACGTCATCACCTGCGCGGATCTTCACAGGAAGAGCTGATCGAGATAAACGGCGTCTATGGACTCACGTCGACGCCGGCGATGATGAAGGGTGTCAATGAGACGCGTTTTGCCGAAAAAACAAATCGGGGCGGATCGTGATGATCCGCCCCGATTTGTCTCGCACCTGGACCCGGGGAGTGGCTGGTTCCGCTCAGGTTAGAGGAGGTGCGTCAGGAGCAAGGGTTGCTTCCGCCGAAGGTGTAGACCGGCAGACCCAGTGTTTCGAGCTCCTTTGCAGGAATCGGGAGCTGGCACACAGTTCCCGTCTGAGTCGGTTGATCTGTAACAGCACGACGCCAATACAGCGTCGTGCCGCTCGTGTTCGTGAGCTCGACGTCCCGCTCGTAGCTGATCTCGCTAAGCAAACCGGCAGCGCCGTCCGCAGCTGTTGCGGGGGGCAGGTTTCCGCGAACGACGCGGGTGTTGTTAATGAGTGCGGCCGCCTTGTTCAGATCCCCGCCTGACCGGATCAAAGCCTCTGCATTGATCAGATCGCTCTCCGCCGCCAGCATGTACGGAACCGGACCGGTGAAGCCGCCCGGCTGTGACTCGGCGGTGAACTCGTAGCGCTTGTGGTAAAAGACACTCTGCATGTAAATACCGCGAGCCGGGTCGCCGATGGGCGGCGACTTGTACTTGTAATCGGTAGTGTATCTCGCGTCAGCTGACGTGCCCTGCGGAGGAATGGTGCCGTCGAACTTGGGCGGCACCGCCGGATTCATGCGGTTGATGACACGGTGATCCATGCGGATCCAGTCCTGCTGATCGCCGTACGAGGCGAGATACGACCACCACTGATTGGCGTCCTCGACGACTACGATGTCGAACGGTGCGCCCGCCGAGCCGGTGCCAATTCCCTTGTCGGCGAATGCGGCGACGGCAGCCCAATCCACCGAAGCGGACTGCGCTGGAATACGCGGGCTATATGCGAGAAGCATTGCTGCCATCGTATTCGCGATGCGGTTCATGCGGGCGGATGTAAGCGCGCCGTCCGCCAGAGGAAGGTCGGTCAGTGCGTAGGTGTAGCTCTTCGAGCCGCTGGCGGTGATGAGATCCTTCCACATTCTCAGCGTGGAGTCTCTGACTGCCGCGTAGGGCACAAGACCCGGCGGGGAAGTTGGGTCGTTGTTCTCGGTGACCACGAAGGCTTTGTCGAATTCCATCGCCAGGTACGTATAGGACGCCGCCTGAGAGAACTGAGCCTCCTGCTTGTACTGCTCGGTCAAGTCCGCGCTTCCCAGCGATAGCCCGCCCTTGAGTGCGCGGAGCACGTCATTGGTGGCGCCAATCGTTCCGTAGTTATAGTTCCACGGAGTCTCTGTTACGGCGCGATCACCGCCGGCGCTGTTATTCGCGTACGGAATGCGTGGCTCCAGGTTGTTGAACCGCATTCCAAAGTTTCCGAAGTTTCCTGTTGTCACATCCGACGTCACCGACCCGAAATGGTAAGGCGCGTAATCACCATTGTCGTCTGGACCAGCCGAAACGCTTGTCATATACCACGACCGAACCGTCGACTGCGCAAGCGATTTGACATCGCTCGGCGAACCAAGGGCTCGAGCGACGTCAGGGTTGTTGGGATTGGTGACATCAAGATTGTTGCATGCGGCTGTAAGCAGCACGGCCGTTGCCCCAACGAGTGGGTATAGCTTCTTTATTTGAATCATTTTAGTTAGCGCTCCATGTCATAGTGGGGGTCAGAACGTCAACTCCACCTGACCGGTGAGTGTCCTGAAATTGGGGTAACGGAAACCGTCGACGCGGAAGTTGAAGTCGCCGCCAGCGGTCACGTCGGGGTCGAACCCGGTGTACTTGGTCCAGGTGTAAAGGTTTCTCCCGACGAGTGCGAGCTTGGCGCCGCTGGCGATTCGGTTCAGGCCGCTCACACGCATTGCTGCGCCGCCGAGATTGTAGGCGACTGACAACTCACGAATCTTCACGTACGAACCGCTTTCGACGAAATAGTCGCTCGCGACTAGACCATTGTAGAGGCTCTGCGTAAAGACGGAGAATGGCACCTTTTCAGCCGCCGGTTTGCCAGCCATGTCCATGTCACCGCTCCGGAGGTCCTGGAACATCCACTGCTTCGTGAAATTGTACACGTCGCCGCCGTGCTGGCCATCGATGAGCGCGTACACGGAGAAGCTCTTCCAGCGGAAGTTATTCGCCATGCCCCAGTTGAATTTCGGATTTACGTTGCCGATTACGAACTGGTTCTGCCCAGTCGCGTCGACGTATTGAATGAGCGCGCCCGGCTTGGCGGTTGCGACCAGGTAACCAAGCGGATTGACCGTGTAGTCTGTGGCCACGGCATTTGCAAACGCCGGGTTCTGCTTCAACTGGTCAAAACTGCGAACCCATTTTACGCCGTACATGATTCCGAGCGGCTCGCCTTCCTTGTAGTAGAACATATCCTGGCCCTGACCAAGGCCGGGAACGCGGAACGGTGCTCGCGCGAGATGATCGATGTTCTGCTTGGTGTGATCTCCCGTCAGAGTAAACGAGTAGCTCATGTCAGGACGGGTGAAGACATCGGTCTCGAGGCTCAGCTCAGTGGTTCTGGCTGACACGTCGGCCGCGTTTTGCACCTGATTAGTGAAGCCGCCCGATTGCGCCAGAGAAAGCGGTACAGCGAGGAATGCACCACGTGTGATGCGGTTCGCCTGAACGAGCTCGAGGTTGAAGCGATTCAGGAATGCCAGGTTGAGTCCGAATTCATCCTCGGTCGCAACGGCCGGCCGCAGATCCTTGTTACCGACCTGCGATTTGCTGATCGATCCGCCGCTAACGTTGTACGTCTCGTACTGGTCAGCGAAGTTCGGACGAAGACCAGCAGTACCCTGACCAGCGCGAAGCTTCATCTCCTGAACGCCGGGGATGTGAAAATCTTCGCTCACCCGCCACGCGCCTGAGATGCGGTAGAAGTTTTTCCAGCGGTTGTTCGAGCCGAACAGCGATGATCCGTCACGACGCAACATGCCGTCGATGATGTAGCGGTCCTTGATGTCCAGTGTCTCCGAGCCGAGGTAGTTGACGTTGCGCTCGAGTTGATCGTTCGAGGTCAGCGAGACCTGCGTCGGATCAGCCGCGTCGAACTCGGGAACGTTGAGAACATTCAGCTTTGAGTCTGACGTCTGGAAGTAGGCCTCACGACGCTGCTCATAAATCGTAGCTACGCGGGTCGTGGTGTTGATGGCATCCAGGAATCTGCCAATAGCAGTGGCCGCCACCTGACTGTTCCACGCGTCGTTCTGATCGTTGTTCCGTGAAAGCGATCCGTTGCCTGGAGTGCCGCTGATGCTCTGATAGCCCTTGAAATGGTAGTTCTCTTCGCGTGAGCTGAGTTTATCAGTTCCGTAGTTGGCATCGAAGTTCAGCCAGCTGAAAGCGCGGTAGCGCCCGGAAGCAGATCCGAGGAAACGATCGCGGCGCAGATTGTATTTCTCGTATGCCAGCGTATAGAGAGGATTGCCGCGCGCGCTCGGATCGAATGGCAGATCGCGCCAGTAAAGCGTGGTGTCGCGACCAGTCGGCTCGTTCCATGGCTTGGCCAGGTCGACGTCGGGCGGCGCCTGAAGAAGCGCGAACCAGTCGTCAGCAGTGCCTGTGGTCGTGGTGTGGGTGTCATTGGTATTCGTCGCGTAGGTCATGCTGAGCGACATGTCCAGCTTGTCGCCGACGCCCTGATCGACGTTCAGTCGCGCGTTCTGGCGATACTGCCCCTGGCGAAGAGGAATAACGCCGTTGTTGTGGTCGGTCGTGAACGAAGAGCCGAAGTTCGTATTGCCCCGTCTGAGACCTACTTGTGCGTTGCTGCTATAGTAGGTGCCGTTCTGCATCCACGTCTGAAGCTGGTTTCGCCACGCGTTTGGGCCCGTGGTCGGATACGGCTGATCCATGTACTGGCTGACCGTGACGCGTGCACCGGCAGGGCTCACGAAAATGGACCCGTCGGGATTCAGCTGATAAGGAGTGCTGCGGTTGAGCGAGGGCCAATGCTGGATCGAGGAGTTGCCATACTCACTCCTGGAAACGATCTGAACGTTTCCTTCGGGAAGGTCCTTTCCGCGCTTGGTCGTGATATTGATCACGCCGTTGGCTCCGTTCGACCCGTAGTAGGACGAAGCGGTTGCACCTTTCAGAACCTCGATCGAAGCGATGTCATTCGCGTCGATGTCGGCAATGCCGGATCGAGTTTCGACTCCATCAACGATGACGAGCGGGCCGTTGCCGCCAATCGCGAGGTTGGTCGAGCCGCGAAGCCGGATTGCTGGCTCCGAGCCCGGTGTCCCGGTGCCCGGACTGACCAGGACGCCTGCGACTTTTCCCGCCAGCGCTGCCACTGGAGAGGAAGCGGGAACCTGGCTGATTTGCTCCTCGGAAACGTGGGCGACGGTGAATGGAAGCTTGCGCTGCTCCGTTCCAGTCGCGACGCCGGTCACAACGACCTCACCAAGGTTGAACGGATCAGCGACGAGCGAGAGGTCGACGTTCTGCGAGCCCGGCGTCAGAGTAACCTGACGGACCTCCTGCTTAAAGCCGATGTACCGTCCCGTGAGTGTGACTGCCTGCCCATTGGCTCGATCAGCCGGAACCGTGACCCGATAATTACCGGAGGCATCGGTCTGCGTTCGAACGGCGAGAGACGGAATGGCGATGTTCGCGCCGACAATCGGAGCTCCCTGCTCGTTCGTTACGCGTCCGGTGATGACCGTCTGAGCGTGCGCTGGCCGAGCAATGAACAGCCCCGCAATCAGCGCCACTACCGCAGTGGTGATGCGCTTACCTGCTAGTCTTGTCATCTCCCTTTCTCCTCGCT
>JBOHTB010000009.1:0-10594 GCA_050733435.1 Gemmatimonadaceae bacterium
ATCAACAGCTTCGTAAATCTCGGCTGGAGACATCAGTTCGCCGGTCCTGAATACACGGGAGGCGGAAACGCCGCCAACGTCGGCGGCGCACCGGAGTTATTTCTCGGACTTTTCTACCGGCACGGCAGCCTTCGCTACACGCCCGGGTTGAGCGACCAGCCAGCGTTCATTTTCTTCCCAGACACGCTGACGCCGTACAACATTCAGGAGAACCGTAACTTCAACGCGTACGGCGTGAAGGGAGATTACTCGATCCATCCCGCCCGGGAGATGGAAATCAAGTTCGGCACCTTGTCCAGCCTTACTCGCGGGCGTGAGGATTTCACAACCGTGGACGCGAGTGGGAATCCGGGGCCCGCGTCCAACTCCGACCTCAAGGGGTGGGATGCGTCTGGCTACGGTCAGATCGCCTACGCTCCGGTAGAGCAGTTCGAGCTGCGCACCGGTATCCGTTACGACGCCCACAACGCACCGTTCGCCGGAACTCAAACGCAGTGGAGCCCACGCGTTCGGCTGAACTTTTTTCCGAATTCGGCCAACACGCTGTATCTCTACTATGGGCGTCTCTTTCTCCCGACCAACGTAGAGGACCTGCGCGCGGTCACCAGCGTGGCGCAAGGCGGAGTGGTGGCCGCGCCGACACTTCCCGAGCGCGATCATTTCTACGAGGCGGGATACATCCACCGCTTCCCGTTCGGCCTCGTGTCCAAGTTCGCGGGGTACTACAAGCAGAGCTCCCCTGGAATCGATGACAATACCGTTCCCAATTCCAACATCGTGACCTCCGTGAACATCGCGAAGGTGAAAATCACAGGCATCGAGACAGTGCAGGAGATTCGTCCACCCGGACCTTTCTCCGCCTATCTCAATGTTGCTTTGAACCACGCTTACGGTAATGGTCCAATCACCGGCGGATTCTTTCCGACCGACGAGCCAGTTGGGTTCTTCGACCTCGATCACGACCAGCGTCTGAGCATTCTGGGATCCGGCACGTATTCGCTCAAACAGGCTTATGTAAGCCTGACGGGCGTTTACGGTTCGGGACTGACCAACGGTGTCGATCCGTCAGACTGCAGCTGCAATTATGGAACTGGACTGCTTGACTTCAACAGTGGCATCAAAGTGAAGCCCAGCTTCATTCTCAATGGAAGTGCCGGCATTTCGCTGCCGTTCGGCCGCTCTCTGATTCGGCCGGAGTTTTACATCGACAACATCTTCGACAAGAGATATCTGCTGAAGGGCGCATTCTTCAGCGGCGCGTCGGTTGGCAGACCCCGGGAATTTCAAATCAGGTTGAACATCGCACATTGACAATACCGTACCCGCGCATACCGCCTGAAATTTTTCGAGTCGGACCATTTGCGGTCCGCTGGTACGGTGTGATGTACATAGTGGGCTACGCCGTTGGAATCGGCGTAGCCCGCGGCCGCGTGCGGCGCGGTCTGGTGCCGTTCGACGAGAAGAAGCTCGATTCTCTTGTCGGGTATCTCGTTATTGGGATGCTGCTCGGGGCGCGGCTCGTCTACGTCTTCGTGTACGATCCGGCGGTCTACGCCGCACATCCACTGACGGCGTTCGCGATTTGGCGCGGCGGCCTGTCGTTTCACGGAGCTGTCCTTGGCATGACGGCGGCGTGCGTACTCTTTGCACGTCGTTACCATATTCCTTTCTGGACCGTTGCGGACACACTCGCACTCGGCGGAACGCCCGGCCTTTTTTTTGGGCGCATCGGAAATTTTATCAACGGTGAGCTCTATGGGCGTCCGACGAGCGTCGGCTGGGCAATGATCTTTCCGACCGACCCGTTGAGATTGCCCCGCCACCCATCCCAGCTCTACGAAGCGATTTGCGAGGGGCTACTGCTTTTTTGTTTGCTGCGGTGGCTCGAGAGTCGTGCGGTGCGCGCTGGATGGTACCGGCCTGGACTGCTCGCGGGCGCGTTCCTGATTTGCTACGGAACATTGCGCTTTCTGCTCGAATTCACCAGGCAGCCTGACATACAGCTCGGCTTGGTAATTGGCCGCTTCAGTATGGGACAGGTTCTCTCATCTCTGATGATCGTGGCGGGCGTCATTGTCCTGATTTTCATTTACAGCGGCGCGCCCTCGACGACATGGCGGGCCGACGACTCAAAAAGTGTTGCGGGGCCGGTATCAACAGATTCCGCTCAGCCCGCTGGAGGTCAAGGTGAATAGGAAGTCTTCGATTAAACTGCTGCCGCATCGTAACTCTTTCGGAGCGCAAGCAAGGGCGCACGGGTGGTGTTGGACAATCGTCGGTACCATCGCATGCATAGCGCTGGTCGTCGGCTGCACGGATAATTCGGGTACAACGGCTCCTCCGGTCCAGTCGAACTATAAAATCGACGTGCGATTTTTTGGCAGGCCGCTGACCACCGGCGAAAAGGCGCTGTTCGCAAATGCCTCGGCACGGCTGGAATCGATCATCGTTGGTGCGGTGCCTCCGGTGGACGCGACAGGCGCTGATCCCGCCTCCTGCGGCGCGACTGGTGTGGCGAAACTGTCAGAGACGATCGATGGCCTCGTCATTTATGCGTCGATCGATTCCATCGACGGTCGGAACAAAATCCTCGCCGAGGCCGGCCCTTGTTATATCAGGACGAACAACGGGCAGCCAGATTATCGAACGTCGATCGGAATCATAAAGATTGATTCGGCCGACATAAGTTCGCTCTCTGGCTCAGGAAACTTGCAGGAAGTGATTACCCACGAGATGATGCATGTAGTCGGGTTCGGGACTTTTTGGGATACTTCGTCGACGAATCTTCTCATCAACTATGGCGCGAACGTTTCCTACATCGGGGCCGGCGGAATCGCCGGGTGCAAAGCGGTTGGCGCTGTGAACACGTGCGCCAATTCTGTTCCTGTTGAAGGCAGCCAGGGCGCTGAGGGAACGGTCAACTCGCACTGGCGCGAATCGACTTTTGATAACGAGCTGATGACTGGATTTCTCAACAGCGGAACGAATCCGCTGAGCGTCATGAGTGTGAGATCGCTGGAAGACTTGAATTACACGGTCAACCCCGCGGCAGCCGATAAGTACCCGGATGCGAACACCCATGTGCTTCTCAACCTGCGATCGGTTCTCGACGCGGGTGCGCCGCCACCGGTAAACGCCCAGGCTTCAGAATGGGAGCGGCCGCTACCCCACGCCGTCCGCGCCCTTCCTTTGCGATCGCCTTAGAATGGCAGCCGGAAAGATTCGATGAATCTGCGGGTTGTTTCGGTCCTGTCGCTTTCTCTGCTCGGTGTCGCGCAGCACGCCGGCGCTCAGGCCGAATACCGAAACCTGGACGGCGGCTTCCCGGTGCGCATCGAGGATGCGACGGTCACCGAGCGATACGCGCTCGATCTCGATCTCGCAAACCTTCGCTTCGACGCACTTTCGGCTGGTCGAAGGCGGGTGCAGATCGAGCCGCGCCTCTCTTACGGGATTCTTCCGCGCTCCGAGGTATGGCTTCGCGCGACTGCTTACTACCGTGAGGCGGCAATTACTCCGCGCAAAGGATTGGCTGGCGTGGGGGTCGGCGGAATGTACCAATTCAATCTCGAGCATCTTGGCTTGCCGGCGACGGCGATCTCGTCCGAGGCGTTCATACCGACTGGTCCCGGTGCGCTGCCTGCGTCCTATTCGCTAAGAGCATTACTGACAAAGAGCTTCGCGACGGGGAGAATCCACATCAATGCGAGCATCGCGTCTTATGCGACTCGCGTTGCAACCGGCTGTCTTCCCCTCATCAGCGGCAGCGTGTGCCCAAGCGGGGCCACGACGATTGCGATCGTGCCTCCACTCGATGGACCTTGCGTCGTCGGACTGAGTGCAGGCGAACCGACTGCGATGGTCGATGCGCACCAGACCCAAACCGCGCCCGCATCGGCAACCGCGGAGACAGCGTCAGAGAGACTCGTGACGCACGGCCATTGGCTGGTGGGTGTGGCTGCCGACAAAACGCTCCCTTTGCGCTCCATAGTGTTCATCGAAGATGTTTTCGCCGAGCGTTTTGAAGGGATAGGTCGACCGGTCGACTGGACCGACGAGCTTGGAGCGCGAAAGCAGGTGAGTCCTCGGGTAGTGGTCGTCGGCGCGGTAGGCCGACACTTCAGTGGGCTGAACCAATCCTCATTCCTGATTTTGGGAGCGACGTTAGGGCGCGCCCTTCAGCTTTTTGGTCGCTGAGTTGGGAACCTTACCCGCTCGTCGCCGAACAAAACTGGCGGTTTCGCTTGCGATGCTCACGTCGAGCGTCGCGCCGGTGACAGGACTCGCTTTGGTATTCGCTCCGTGCAGTGCGTCGGCACAAGGCTCCTTCTATCGGCAGACCTACCTCTCGGCTGGTTACAACTGGGCATTCCGTGACCGCTTCCCCGGGGTGGACGCGCTATTCAATGCCTTCGACTACGGGCACGCGATTCTGTATGAGACTTTGTGGACACATCCAGATGCGAAGGCCGCGGCTCTCGATACCATGCAATTCACATTCATCACCACGCGAGTGCTTCGGCACCCGCCCAACGTTCCGCTCGACGAGAGTGCCATCGGTCCCGAGTGGATCAAGCTTGCGCCGGAAGTGGCGGAAATGTTCGACTGGGCGCATCTCCTGCATCGCCAGCTGTACGATATCTGGTCCGACGATCGCCTCACTCCGCAGGCGAAAGACGCAGCGGTGTCTCGCGCGATACGCTATTACCAGTCACGAGGCGATCTCGCGCTCAGCGCGAAGCCAAAGAGCATGGAGCTGATGGAGGGGCAGAGCTACTCGCTCAATTTCAGAAAACGCTATCCGCGTTTCAACGGATTGATCTGGTCCTATCACTGGCTGCAAATGGCGCTCTACGATGCGCTTCTGGCTCCGGCCAGTGAATCTCACCGCAAAGCAAATGTGAACTCCGTAGTCGAGCATTTCTGGGAGATGCTGGATACCACGAAACGTCAACTCCCGACCATCATGCCGCAATCTCCAGCGGTCGCGCCGCGATTCTCGGCTCGCTACCCCGACGCGGCGATAATCTTCGACAACCTGCACTCGCTGCACGACGTTGTATCGGACATCCTCGCCGATCCGCGGATTCCGCGACGGGACAAGCGTCGAACGATCCTCAACGCTGCTGCGGGTTACCGCGACACGACTACTGCCATCACAACCCTGCAAGACTGGAAGGCGATGGCTGAGGGAATGGGAGTCGCAAACATGGGAGGCGCGGCTCCAGTGAGCGAGGAGACCTCGCACTAGCCGTGCTCAGACTTCGAGGTGATCGTCGGCGCGCGCCACCATCACGTAAAGGACGGGCATCAGCAGCACGCTGATAAGTAATCGCGAAAAAAGTCCACCGACGATCACGAGGGCAAAGGGGCGTTGCGAATCGGAGCCTACACTCCTCGAAAGCGCCGCGGGAAGCAAGCCGAGCGCCGCCACCAGGGCCGTCATCATGATTGGTCGCAATCGTAGCAGCGCTGCGGACCGCGTAGCATCCAGGATGGACGAGCCACGGAGCCGCAACTCGTTCGCATATGAGATGTAGACGACCGCCGTTTGCACGGAGACGCCAAACAGCGCGAGGAAGCCGATTCCTGACGAGACAGACAGCGGCGTTCCAGTAATCGCCAGGGCCAACACTCCGCCAATCGGAGCCGAGACAAGCACGCCAATCACCGTGATCGCCGGGAACGCAAAGTTTCCATAGAGCCCGAACAGGAGTATGAAAATGAAAGCCAGCGTCAGCGGCAGGACAATCGCGAGTTGTTTGCGAGACGCGGTGTACTCCTCATACTCGCCCCCCCAAACGGCATGATAACCAGGAGGCATCCTTACACGCGCAGCGACCTGCTTTCGCGCGTCGTTGACCGCTCCAGCAAGGTCGCGTCCCTCGACAGAATACTGCACGCCAATGTAGCGCGAGTTGTCCTGCCGATAGATGAACGAGGCTCCGCTCGCAACCTGAATGTTCGCGACTTCTCTGAGCGGAATTTGCCCGCCGGCGGGAGTTGAGATGAGTATGTTGCCGATTTGCTCGGGAGTTTCCCGAAATTGGGGCTCGAGTCTCACGACGAGATCGAACAGGCGCTCGCCCTGCACGACCTGCGTTGCAGCGGTGCCGCCGACCGCCGCTTCGATCAGCCCGTTGATGTCCGCAACGTTGAGCCCGTACTGTGCGATGCGCGCGCGGTCAACCGTCACAGTCAGACTCGGTTGACCAAGCTCCTGCACCAGCGTGATCTCGGTGATGCCGTCGATTCCTCCGAGCACCCGTTTTATCTCCGCGCCCTTTTGCTCGAGCACGTTGAGGTCGGCTCCGAAAATCTTCACGTCGAGCGCACTCTTGAGACCGGTTTCGGCCTCGTCGACGGCATCTTCCGCGGGCTGCGTATAGTTGAACGTCACTCCTGGGAAGCCAACGAGTTTTCTGTTTATCGCTTCGATGAGCTCGCCCTTTGTGCGATAGAGCCCGTTCCATTCGCTGTAGGGCTTTAGGCCGACGTAAAACTCCGCGTTGAAAAATCCAGTTGGGTCGGTGGCATCGTCCGGCCGGCCGTGCTCTGAGGCAACATCCGTCACTTCGGGAAACGATCTTAGAATTGCCCGAATCTGGGGAACGATCCTGGACGACTCCTCGAATGAAATCGTATAGGGCATGGTCGCGCGTACCCACAACGCACCCTCATCCAAGTGCGGCATGAATTCAGCGCCGAGCCCGAACACTATGAGAATCGACACGATGAAAACCGCAAGCGAGCCCAGGACTGTTTCCTTTCGATGAGCGAGCGCCCAATCCAGGGCACGAGCGTAGCGGGCAAGGATCCATTCGAAAGCTGCATTCTTTTTTTCCTTGACCCCACCGCGCAAAACCCACGCTGCGAGCACGGGCATCACCGTCAGCGTTACGAGCAATGCGCCGATCAAGGCAAAGATCGTCGTGTCCGCCATTGGAGCAAACAGGCGACCGGATGGACCCGACAGCACATAAATGGGAAGGAACCCGGCTACGATCACTGCAATCGCGTAGACGATCGGCCGGTCGACTTCTCCCGCCGCCGCCGCAATGACGGCTTTGATCGAATACGGAGTTCCTGCCCGGAGCGAAAGCTGTCGGTGGATGTTCTCCACCATGACCACAGCTCCATCGACGAGGATGCCAAAATCAATCGCGCCGATCGAAAGCAGGTTTGCGGGAATATGTTTTATGTCGAGGCAGATGAACGCAAAAAGCAGCGAGAGCGGAATCGTTGCCGCGACGATGAGCCCCGAGCGAACGTCGTAGAGAAAGAAGATCAATACAACGATGACCAGAATTACTCCGCGAAACAGATTGTCCTCGACCGTATGCGTCGTAAGCCGAATGAGATCGCTGCGGTCATAGAACGGTTTCACCTTCACGTCCTTCGGAAGGACCGACGCGTTCAGTTCGGCCGTTTTCGCCTGGACTCTTTTCAGTACGGTCTGCGCCTGCTCGCCTGTCCTCATCAGGATCACGCCTTCGACCGCATCGTTGTTGGCATTGAAGCCGAACTGCCCGAGACGCGGCGCGTAGCCGATCACGACTTCCCCGACATCTTTAACGAGGACGGGCGTCCCGTTGTGAACTGCAAGCACGACTTTGCCGATGTCGTCGGGAGTCTCCAGGCGTCCGAGCCCACGGACGTAGTAGAATTGACCACCCTCGGAGTAAAATCCGCCGCCTGCATTTCCATTGTTTGCGCCAAGTGCCTCGGCAACAGCCGGCACAGAAAGTCCCGCACCGGCGAGACGCGTCGGATCGAGAAGGACCTGATACTGCATGGTCAATCCGCCGAGCGAGGACATGTCAGCGACGCCGGGCACTGACTTGTAGGCTTTTTCGAGAACCCAGTCCTGAATGGTCTTGAGCTCCATCGGCGAACGGTCCGGGCTTTCTATCACGTAGCGATAGACGAGCCCCGACGGGGAGAACAGCGGCGAGACTCCCGGCGACACATCTGGCGGCAGCTCGAGGTCGGGTAACCGCTCGAAGACCTGCTGCCTCGCGAAATAATTGTCCGTGCCATCTACAAAGGTCAGGCGGACATTCGACAGGCCGTAAAGCGAGATCGACCGCGTAACCTTGAGACCCGGGAGGCCGTTCATCTCCGTCTCTACCGGGACCGTAATCAGCCGCTCGACTTCCTCGGCTGCGTGGCCGGGCCACTGCGTGACGATCTCCACCATCGGAGGTGAGATGTCGGGGTAGGCATCGACTGGAAGTCGCCTCAGTGACCATATGCCCGCGACGATGAGCGCAATCGCGAGCACCGTTACAAGCACCGGCTGATTGAGCGCCGTCGTGACGATGCGATGGACTCCGCCGACTTTCTCCTCCGGCGCCACCGGCGGCCTCCCTTCTATCGGTGCGCTCACTGACTCTCCGCAAACTGAAGGAAGAGCGCACCCTCCGAGACTACCTTGTCGCCCGCAGTGAGACCAGACAGAACCTGAAACCCGTCGCCAACTCTGGGGCCAAGTGTTACCGACCGACGATTGAAGCCGCCTGTCGGGAGCTGGACGAACACGAATGGCAGGTTTTCTTCATCGCGAAGCACCGCAGACGTAGGAATGAGAAATCCGGAGAGCTGCCTGTCGGCCTGGATCTGCACGCGAACGAACATGTCGCGCTTGAGCACGCCGGTTGGATTTGGAACGACGATCCTAACCGCCGTCGCCTTCGTATTGGGATCAACGAGCTCAGCGACGTAATCCACGACGCCTGGAACGGGATACGGTCCAGCGTCTGTCGTAATCGTCGCGTGCTCGCCTCTGCGAACGAATGGTAGATCGGTATCGAAGACGTTCGCCGTGACCCACATCGATGCGACATCCGCAACCGTGAAGGTGGGAGTCGTCCCCGCCTGGAGAAGCTGGCCGGGGTTGATCAACTTCTCGACGACAGTGCCGGGTATTGGCGAACGGATGATCGCCTGGATCGGGCCCGTGGCCTTCCCTGCCTGAATCGCGGCGATCGTTGCTTCATCGACGCCGAGGGACCGAATCTGCTGCAGGGCTGCGTCGCGATCCGCGGCAGCCCCCGCCGCATCGGTCTCGGCCTGTTCGACATCGCGATGCGCGATTGCATCGGTCTTGAAAAGCTGCTCATCCAGAGCGGCCACGCGCGCGAGCTGTCTGTATGATGATTCTGCTTTTCGGAATGCCGCGACCGCGCTTGCAAAGTCAGGAGACGAGACGGTGGCGAGCGGAGTGCCCCTCCCCACCCGGGCACCGAGCGGAACAAGGATCTGGCTGACCGGCCCCGAGACCGGAGAGAGAACCTGGGTCGAACGATCGCCGTTGAACGCGACGCTCCCCGTCGTCGACACAGTGGGGCGAAAGACGGACGGCGCAACAGCGATGACGTGAATTTGTGCCAGCTGTGCCGCTGGTATCGTGAATCCCGCGGCCTTGATCGCGGCGCTGTCGGCGACGGATTTTTTCGCATCCGCGCGCGCGCACGCGGCAAGCAATACGGCGGCACCGAGAACGCGCCACGATCTTCGCATTTCTGTCTGGGAGTTACTTCGCATGGTCTGGCCCTGAGCTGAGAGAGGCGAGCGGGACCGAGACGGCCCGCTCTAGCTCCGAAAGGGAGATGTTCGCCGCGGCAAGTGCATCGGCGTATTGTGTCTCGGCGTCGAGCAGCGAGCGCCGCGCGTCGAGCACGTCGAGCGCAGACGAGCCACCCAGCGTATAACTCGCGGATGCGGCTCGGTACGCCGCCCGCGCCGATGGCAGGAGCTGATCCCGTATGAACACCGCTTGCTGGAGAGCAACGCGCGCATTCGCGTACGCGTCGCGAAGATCCTGCGTGACGGCAGCCGTGACGTCGCGCTCCGTTGCACTCAGCTCCCGCTCTCGAAAGTTTGCCTCCGCGATCGGTCCGCGGGTGTGCTGCCAGAAGAAAATCGGCAGAGGAAACGCCAGGCCGGTGGAGAAAAGCGCGGGGTCAGGCTGGTTGTAGTCGCGCGACACACCGAGTATCAGGTCAGGTAGCCAGAACTGTTTCGCAAGGGCGGTATTCGCCCTCGCCCCCTGCCGCTGCGCTCGAATTGATGCGAGCTCTGGTCGAGAAGCGAGTCCGGCAGTAATCACACTTTCGATTGACGGCAGCGCGGTCGGGACCTCGAGTGAGTCGGTCGGAACGACGACCTCGCCCTGAGACCGGCCGACCAGCCGCTCGAGTGCGGAGCTGGTGGTTTGGACGTCGAGCGCATTCGCGAGGAGATCGGTGGACGCCTGGGCCACCGTCACAGTAGCACGGATCACATCGAGTTTCGCGGCTGTCCCGGCATTGAACCGCGCTTCAGTCTTCGACAGGAAGTCGCGCGCCAGATTCAGCGCTTCGGTGAGATCGGCCCGATGCTTCAACGCCACGAGAAGCGAGTCGTAGGCTTCCGCTGTCTGCGCCGCTATCAACTGCCGCTGAAGCGAGTAGTCGAATTCGGACGACGCAACGTCCGCTTGCGCCGCCTTTCCCTGGAGTCTGAGCTTGTTGGGAAACGGAACCAGCATATCGACCGCTACGTTCTTCTGGCCCGTACTGCCGGATTCAAAAAGACGTCGCTGCTCGTCGAG
>JBOHTB010000010.1:0-5651 GCA_050733435.1 Gemmatimonadaceae bacterium
ACATAGCGCAGTAGCGTCGGGCGGTCCGAGACCGGATCGACACTGCCTCTCATAACCGCGACGTACCTCTGCTACTGCGCCGGACTACTTGCCGGTTTCTGGGGCTTTGCCTGGATCGCAGTCCTCGGCGCGGCGATCGCTCTCATCACGGCGTTCGCGACACGCCGCGGCTCATTGGCCGGTCTGGCGCTCATGGTCGGTGGGGCAGCGATCGTTGCAGTGACGGCAGCGCCGCCGGAGCTCCCGATTGCACACGCCAAGTCGCTCCACGACAAGCCGAATTTTCTCACACGGGTCCGGACGCGAGCCGGTCACTCCATCGATCAAACCTTTGGTGAAGACGCGCCGCTGGCTCGCGCACTTCTAATCGCGGACCAGCGCCAGATTCCGACTGAGATGCGTGACAGGTACGCATCAGCAGGCTTGATTCACATGCTCTCCATCTCCGGACTTCACGTTGCCGTAATCGCCGCGGCGATGGAGCTTCTGTTTCA
The DNA here is from genome assembly GCA_050733435.1 of Gemmatimonadaceae bacterium. Classification (GTDB taxonomy): domain Bacteria; phylum Gemmatimonadota; class Gemmatimonadetes; order Gemmatimonadales; family Gemmatimonadaceae; genus UBA4720. The sequence continues at coordinate 495 of JBOHTB010000010.1, forward strand.
GGTTGCGCGGATGCCACGTCGCACGGCGCTCGTTGCCGCCTTCGTCGCGACGGGCGTGTACGTGGCGGTGATCGGCGCTCCTCCGCCTGCGCTGAGGTCCGCGGCAATGCTCGGGGTCGCCCTGACCTCTCGGCTCATTCAGCGACCGACCTCTCCCTGGGCCGCGTGGGCGATTGGCGCTTTCATTCCTCTGTTCGCGGCTCGCACGGTGCTCGATGTCGGTTATCAGTTGAGCGTGTTGGGAATGTGCGCGCTCGTCGCCGCCGGCTCACTGTGGCGCAGACATTTCGCGCGCCGAGTCGATGGCTGGAAAGGACACCTCGCCAGAGAGCTCGTGACTTCTCTCGTTGCCTGCGCGATTACCGCTCCACTCGTCGCGTGGGTGTTTGGCCGCGTCAGCCTGATCGCGCCTCTGTCGAACCTGATCGCGGCGCCCGTGATTACGCTGGCCCAGCCAGTCCTATTTCTGGCGATGCTGCTCGCGCCCTTCGGATCCCTGGCCAGGTTCGTCGCCCAGGCGGTGCACCCTCTGCTTTTTGGGTTCGACTGGATATCACTCGCGGCCGCGTCTATTCCCGGAGCTGCTCTAACGGTGACATCTACACTGCCGACCGCGGTATTGTCGGGCGTCGCGGCTGTGGCGCTGGTTCTCGCTTGCGTGAGGCGGTACCCGTCGCGTCCTGCAATCGCGGCGATTGGCTCTCTCGCATTGATGGTTGTGGCTCCGGCGTTTCCACTTTCCCGTCCCCACGGCGTCGAGCTGCACGTCCTCGATGTCGGCCAGGGCGACGCGATTCTCCTGCGGACCGACGCGGGACGCTGGGTGCTTTTCGATGCGGGGCCGGCCTGGAACGGCAGCGACGCTGGCCGGAGAATCGTGATTCCCTATGTTCTCCGGCGCGGCGGATCGCTCAAGGCATTCGTGTTGTCGCATCCGCACAACGATCACGTCGGCGGTGCGGCGAGTGTCCTTTCGGCACTGCATCCAGAGAGCTACTGGGACGCGGCGTTTGCGGGTGGCGCGGAAACCTATATCGCGTCGCTGGCCACAGCCGCGAAGGAAAACATTGAGTGGCACCGCGTTCATCCCGGCGATTCGGTGCGGGTCGATGGAGTGACGATCTCCTTTCTTGCACCGGACTCCGCCTGGACGGTTGGGCTCAAGGACCCCAACCTCGCGAGCACGATCGCGCTCGTACAGTACGGAATGGTGCGCTTTCTGCTCGTAGGTGATGCAGAGCGAGCGGAAGAGGACTGGCTCATTGCCCGCCACGCGAGCGACCTCCACGCAGACGTGCTGAAGGTCGGTCATCACGGCAGCTCGACGAGCAGCAGCGATGAATTTCTTGCTGCCGTGCGGCCTGAGCTGGCGGTTATATCCGTGGGGGCGGGGAACATGTACGGTCATCCGAGCGCTGACGTGATACGCGCGCTCTCGAGGACCGGAGCTGAAGTTCTCAGAACGGATGAAGCGGGAACTGTGGTCGTGCGGACTGATGGTGCGCACATCGAAGTGGAGGCGAAGGGAGAGAAATGGGAATTGGCGCGCGAGTCGTCGCGGCGGTAGCGGGAAAGAAAATCGAAATTCCATTTGCGCTGACCGACATCTATCCAGAGCTTGCGGACGTGAGCTATAGAAGGGGCGGACTGCCTGTGCGAGTCGCGGGCTGGGCGCTCGGAACGCGGTCAGCGCAGGCGATTACACTGTGGCGTACCGTTTTCGTCGACCCATCTACGCCGGTGACGGCGGAGCTACTCTTGCACGAGCTTCGGCACGTCCACCAATTTTCGGAGCGCAGGACATTTCCGCTCAGCTACCTCTGGCAATCGATTCGGCATGGCTATTCCAACAACGCCTACGAGATCGACGCGAGGCGGTATTCAGAGCAGCGCCTCGCGCAAAGCGCCCCCGACAAGGATCTCTGAAGTGGTAAAGCACACCGCGACGTCGGTAGTAACCATAGAGCGGTTCATCATCGAGCAGGAAAAGCTGCACCCGGAAGCGACGGGCGAGCTCTCGGGTCTGCTCTATGATCTCGCGCTCGCGGCGAAGATGATCGCGAACAAGGTCAGGAGCGCCGGCCTTGCCGACATCATTGGCGCGACGGATCTCGAGAACGTACAGGGCGAGACCCAACAGAAACTCGACGTCCTCGCGAACGAGATCATCATCAAGGCCGTCGACCACGGTGGCAGACTTTGCGCGATGGCGTCCGAGGAAGAGCCGGGCATCATCGACATTCCGGAGCATTTCCGCTGCGGCAAATATTGTCTCCTGTTCGACCCGCTCGATGGGTCGTCGAATATCGACGTGAATGTTCCCGTGGGCACTATCTTCTCGGTCGTTCGGAAGATCACCCGCAGCAGCCGCGGCGAAATGGAAGACATGCTGCAGCCGGGACGCAGACAGGTGGCAGCTGGCTACGTTATCTATGGTTCGAGCACGATGCTCGTCTACACCACCGGGCAGGGCGCGCACGGATTCACCCTCGATCCGTCGCTCGGCGAGTTTCTCCTCTCACATCCCAATATCCGTACCCCCGACACCGGACGTTATCTGTCGGTGAACGATTCCTACCACGCGCAGTGGGAGCCTTCTGTTCAGAGCCTCATGCAGTACTATCGTGGACAGGACGGGAACCGGCAGCCCATGAATACGCGCTACGTGGGATCGCTCGTCGCCGACTTCCATCGAAACCTTCTGGGCGGGGGATTGTTTGCGTATCCAGCCAATCGCAAGAACAAGCGCGGTAAGCTGCGATTGCTCTACGAAGCCTGTCCACTTGCTTTCATAGTGGAGCAGGCCGGAGGCGCCGCATCCGACGGCACCCAACGGATTCTCGACGTTCAACCAACCGAGCTTCATCAGCGGACACCGTTATTCATCGGAAGCAAGAACGACGTCGACGCGGCAGCGGCGGTGCTGGGTGAACAACACCGGAATGCCGGCTCGCTCGCGGGCGTCGGCTCGGTAGGCGCGTGAGTCACGCGCGTTGCTTCGCGCACGCCGTCACGCGCGCGTGAAGAAAGACGACTCTGCTCCAAGGCTTTCGCCCTCAGGGATTCCAATCAAAACCGTTTATCACCCCAACGACGCGACGGCCGACTACGTCTCCGATCTTGGCGATCCTGGAGTCTGGCCGTATACCCGAGGCGTACAGTCGACGATGTACCGCGGCCGCCTGTGGACGATGCGTCAGTACGCCGGGTTTGGCAGCGCGAAGAGCACGAACGAGCGATTCAAGCTTCTGCTCGAGGCCGGACAAACCGGACTTTCTGTCGCGTTCGATCTGCCGACGCAAATGGGACTCGATTCCGATTCGCCCCGCGCGCTGGGCGAAGTCGGACGCGCTGGCGTCGCGATCGACAGCGTAGACGACATGCACGTGCTGCTCGATGGAATTCCGCTCGAGCGCGTATCGACATCGATGACGATCAACGCTACCGCCGCAACGCTGCTCGCGATGTACATAGTCGTAGCGGAAGAACGTGGGATCGAGCGCAGCGCCTTGAGCGGCACCATCCAGAACGACATACTCAAAGAGTACATCGCGCGCGGGACGTACATCTATCCGCCCGAGCCCAGCATGGCGCTGATCGCCGAAGTCTTTAGGTTCTGCGCCGAGGAGGTTCCCGGCTGGAATCCGATTTCGATTTCCGGCTACCACATCCGCGAAGCTGGCGCAACGGCGGTGCAGGAGCTGGCGTTCACTCTCGCGAACACCATCCAATACGTCCAGCGAGCGATCGACGCGGGCCTGGCGGTCGACTCCTTCGCGCCGCGGCTTTCCTTTTTCTTCGCCGCGCACAGCGATCTGTTCGAGGAGATTGCGAAATTCCGAGCGGCGCGTCGCATGTACGCGCGCATCATGCGCGACCGATTTGGCGCTTCGGACGCGAGTGCGCGACTTCGGTTTCACACGCAGACCGGAGGCGTAACTCTCACCGCGCAGCAGCCTCTCAACAACGTCGTGCGTGTTGCGATCCAGTCGCTCGCCGCGACCCTCGGCGGTACACAATCGCTGCACACGAACGGATACGACGAAGCTTTGGCGCTTCCCACCGCCGAAGCAGCGACGCTGGCGCTACGCACCCAACAGATCGTTGCGTTTGAGTCCGGAATCGCGAATACGGCCGATCCACTCGCCGGCAGCTACTATGTCGAACATCTCACGACTGAGCTCGAGAGCCGCGCGAACGATCTCATCGCAAAGGTCGTCGAGCTTGGTGGTTCCGAGAAAGCCATCGCCGGTGGCTTTTTTCAGGAGGAGATCGCGCGAAGCGCCTACGAACAGCAGCTGCGCGTCGAGGCTGGTGAGAGCGTGATCGTTGGCGTAAATCGATTCGGTGACGACACTGACGTACTTTCGGTTGCCGCTCCGGACTACTCTGCGCTCGAGAAAGAGCAGGTGAAAAGTGTCGCGGCGTTGAGGCGCGGGCGGAATGCATCTTCGGTTTCCAGGTCGCTCAGTGCGCTGCGGGGTGCGGCGGCGAGCGCGGTACCCGCAAGAGCGCACCTCATGCCTTTGATAATCGAAGCGGTTCGGTCGCGCGCGACTGTGGGCGAGATCGCCGCTGCTCTCGCTGAATCGTGGGGCTACTACCGACCGTAAGTGAGCTCGACCTTCGAGTTCTTGTACGGCCTGTCGGTTCTCTCTCGGTCGTTCGTAAGCTTGAGACGACCGCGGCCGAGGACTAACTTTCGATTAGCGCAGTTCTCTCCCGAATCCAGCATGCCCACATACGAGTTTCGCTGCCCCGAGGGGCACGACTTCGAAAAATTCTACCGCTCGATAGGCGCGGCGCCGTCAGTCGTGTCGTGCCCCGTGTGCGGCAAGACTGCTGAACGGCAGTTATCGGCCGGCGCGGGACTGGTGTTCAAGGGTTCTGGATTCTACATAACCGACTACGGCAAGGACGGAAAGAAGCCCCAGACTGAGCCGTCGGCGGGAAAGTCGGCCGAGGCCAACAGCGGGAGCGAGGCGGCGGGAAGCTCCGACCCGAAGGCGAAGACTGAAGGTGCGGCGCCGCCCAAAACCGGCACCGAATCGAAAGCTGCGTCTTCGGGCAAAGCCGCTCCAGAAGGTCCGTCTTCCAAAAAGGCGAAAGACACCGAATGACCGCTGCCGACCAGATTCGCGCCGAGCTCGTTCGAGC
>JBOHTB010000011.1:0-9296 GCA_050733435.1 Gemmatimonadaceae bacterium
TCACCAACCGCACCATCGCCAAGGAGGATGTATGAGACACACACACGGCGAAGGAGTTCTTTTTCTGGCGCTGCTCGCGGCACTTTCTGGTTGTGCCGATCCCGCGAGTCGCACCGTTGGCCTGCGAACGTCCGACAACGTTCAAAGCGAGCCCGCGCCGTCCTCCACCACCGACGAGAGAGCCGCGCTCGACAGAGTCACTCGGCTCGTTGCGATGGCGCTGGACAATGAGCCGGCGAGACAACATCTCAAGCGCGACATGCGATCGGCGCCGTTCCGCGAGCACAAGCTCGAGCTCGCGCCCTACCTCAGATCAAACGATGGGAAGGCGCTGTTGTCGCGGATCGTTGCGCTCAGCGGGGGAACCGAAGCTCAATTCTTTGAGACGCTTTCCGAGATTCGGCGGCTCGAGTTCTACATGCCCGTGGCCAGGCATCGTGAATCATGGACTGGGAAGGCAGACGTTCTCGTCGTCTCCCAACTGGATGAGCCGAGTCCGATCGTCGCGTTCGACGAGAAAGGCTCGGAAGTGACTCTGGACCGGAATGTCGCGCCCACCCAGCCGACGCTTTCAATCATTCCTGTGGAGACGCATTTCGACCAGCCGGTGCCGGCGAACTTGAGGAAGAACGTCCGGGATCAGAATGGAGAGTCGATCGGAACTCTCGAGACGACACCCGCAATCCAGCCGGCGAACCTGGTTCAGTGCGGTGACTCCTGCGGAAGTACTGGAGGTGTGAGCTCCCCACCGATACCGCCGGGGCTTTATCTCGAGTTCTCGCGCATTCTGGATATGAAGGAGCCATGGTTCCGCGGGGACCCGGAAGTCGAGGTTCACATCCAGGGTCCAACAGATCTGGGTAATCCAAGATACGGTGCCGACCTCTCGTGCTCGGGGGAGCATGCGTACGACTATCGCAAGGTCTTTGACCAGAACGACGGATTCTGGACGGGCAGAGTCATGCTTTTCAGCGAGACAGAAGCAATCAACTACACGTCGAAGTTCAAGGACGGCTTCGACATCATGTACTGGGAAGACGACAACGATCAGTGCGCGATCAAGACGGATGTGAGCGCGCTCAAGTCGTCACTCGAAGCGACCGGGAAATCGGGGATCTCGCTGGCGACGCAACTGCTCAAAGGCACGGCGTGGTACATCACCGCCGGATTGTTCGTCGCATCGCTTTTCTCGAACACGGACTGGCTCCTCACAAACGACGACTTTATCGGAATCGCGGTGATCCAGGGCAACCTCGGCTACGCCTATCCCGACAATACTCACGTAATCATGGATGGCAGCACGCTCAATGGTCGAGCGAAGATAGTGTGGCACTAACCGAGGAGGAGCTATGTCGAGGCTTTTTTCCGCAGTGAGCTCGGAATTCTCGTCGTTCCAGATTTCCAGAATGGCGGTTTGGATTGGTTGTCTGGCCGTAGCTGCTTTCCCGGCGACGTTGTCGGCGCAGACAGCAACCCCTGAGCAAACTCGGGTCGTGGCTGGATCCACAGTGACTCCCGCAACAACAGGTGCTACGGGTGATCCGGACTCTTACGATTCCAAGGCGCTCCGTCTCGAGACACACATGGGTGATTTCAGAATCGTGCGTGGCCTGGACGGGCCCGTCGTCGGCAGGATTGGATTATTCTCGAGGCCGGACCTTGCTTCTCTGGTCGCGCCATCGGAAAACGCCATGAAGGAGGGGCGCGAGTTCAATCGCAATCATGGTCCGGGGATGGCCGCCGGAATCACGGGAATGGTCGTGTTCGCAGTTTCGCTGGCGGCGTCGAGCGCGGCCGGTACGAACTGGGGGCTCACCGCCGGCACTATCGGTGGTGGCGCTCTCATGGTCTACGGCGCCGTAAGGCTCGACAAGGCGTATAGCTCGCTGTCGAAATCGATCTGGTGGTACAATCGTGATCTGAAGAGGTAGAGTTGGAAATGTATTCCTCGGGTCGCTCAAATCGTCTCTAGCAGGAAGATTTGGGCGATCAATGAGGGATAATGAAGTCGAGAATTTTTCTGGCGCTGTCGATCGGCGCCTCTTTGATGGTGGCGGGCGGAGTAGCGGGCGCTCAGGCAAAGGAAGTCGAATCGACGAAGGCGTCAGCCGCTCCGAGCAATGCGCAGAGTCCTGTACACGAGACTACGCCCTCCGATTCGACACGCGGTTACGATGCTCGCGCGCTTCGATTCGAGACCAGCTGGGGCAACGTCAGCATAATTCGTGGAGCAAACGGAGCTGTGGTCGGCACGTCGGGCTGGTTCCGCGACTACGATCTCGAGAAGCTACTTGCCGCGTCGCCGCGCGCAGTCGCTGAGGCTCGTGACTACGAGACCCAGAATTTTCGTGGGTCGCTGGTGGGCGGACTTGGAGCTCTGACGACGGTCGTGGGCGTCGTGATCGCGGCGAACGGATCGAACGACGCGTCGAGTCCCATTCTCGTAATTGCGGGAGTGAGTGGAATTGTCTGGGGCGCGCAGCACCTCAGCATGAGCTACTCGGCGCTGTCGAGGGCGATCTGGTGGTTCAACAGGGATGCAGCGCGCTGACTGACGACCGTCGGCGAATGCTTTTGCGCCGTCGCTTCCCGTTTCCCACTTCCCGTTTCCCACTTCCCGCTTCCCGCTTCCCGCTTCCCGCTTCCCGCTTCCCGCTAACAGCACCGCGTCCCCGGCCGGTTGTACCGATCGTTCATCCACGCGTGATTGAACTCGGTTTCAGTCATCACGCGGTCGCCCGGATGGGCGCTTCGCATATGCGTCAGATAGCGTCCGTAGTCTGCGACGCCGAGCACGGCCCGGACGATTGAGGCCGACCGCGAAAGAAATGAGCTGATGGAATCGATCATCGGTTTGAGGTGCCGTTTGGCAAATAGCGTTGGAACAGCTCGAAGATTCGGCCGTATTCGTCTGCCCATGACGAGGGCCGGACGAATCCGTGACTTTCCACTGGGTACACCGCCAACTCCCAGCGGGTTTTGCCGAGCTCGATCAGCCTCTGCGTTAGTCGGACGATGTCCTCGAAATGGACGTTCGTGTCGACCATTCCGTGCGCCATCAGCAAAGGATCTTCGAGACCTGCGGCAAAGTAGATAGGGGACGACTGACGGTAGGCAAGCGTATCGTTTTGAGGAAGATTCAGGATTTCTGAGGTATAGAACTCGTTGTAGTGGGCCCAGTCGGTAACGCTTCTAAGACCCGCACCAGCGCCAAAGTGCTTGGGCTCGGTGAAGAGCGCCATCAGGGTGATGAACCCTCCGTAACTGCCTCCGTAGATCCCGACGCGCTCCGGATCGATGTGATAATTGGCGTTCAGGTATCTCGACGCGTCCACCTGATCCTGGAGATCACGCCCTCCCATGTGCCTGTAGATGGCAGTCCGCCAGTCGCGGCCATATCCGTCCGATCCCCGGTAGTCGAGATCCAGAACCACATAACCCTTCGACGCGAGGAATTGGTTGAACATGTACTCGCGCGGATACTCCGACCAGAAATTGCCGACGTTGTGGAGATATCCGGCTCCGTGAACGAAGATCACCGCCGCGCCGTTCGGCTGCGCGTGCATGTCCGAAGGCTTGTAGATGTGCGCGGGAACCTGTACTCCATCCGATGCCGGGACCATCACGAGCTCGGGGACAATCCACGGAAACGAGAGCCATTCGGCGCTCGGAGACACTGTGAGCTGTGCCATGTCGGCGGCGGGTTTGGCGCGAAGCAGAAAAAGATCGGGTGGCCGGTTCACGTAGGAGTAGACGTCGGCGACGAGCTGACCATCAGGAGACACGACCGCCGTATGCTTGCCTGATTTGGTCGTGATCTTCTCCATCGCTCCGCCCGTGACAGGCATGCGATAGAGATGCTGCTCGAACGGCGAGACCCCATTCGTGAGCAAATAAAACGATCGCTCGTCTGCTGAGAGTGCTACGTCGCGGACCTCCCATTTGCCTTTTGTGAGCTGCTGCCTTCCCGTTCCATCCGGAGCGACCGTGTACAGGTGAGAGAATCCGTCAGCCTCGGACACGTACCAAATGCGACTGCCGTGATCGAACCAGCCTCCGCAGAAGGTGCATGGACCCCCGACCCACGCGGAATCATGAGCGGCCTCGATCGTGGCGGTTTTCCCAGAGGGATCCACAGTCTCGAGCAGCCTCCACTTATGGTCCCGGCTGAATGCGTAGACGAGGCCCCGAGTCCCGGCATCGTTCCAGCCGAGCAAATCGTAAAAGCCGGTAGTGGTGTCAGATGGAAAGGGCTTGAGCCACGTCACGCGCGCACTCGGAAGGCTCAGGAGGGCAATTCGTACTTTCTGCTGTGCATCGCCGACCTTTGTTCTTCCGCGCATCTCTTCCGTGTAGCCAGTTTCAGTCACGTACTGCGGAATCTCGGTCGTCCGATTCCCTGTAGCTGGTGAGCTCGTCGTAAAGAGCAGCGACCTTCCCGTTGGCGAGATGGCAAAGTCCGAGACTTGCTCGCCGGTCTGGAGATAAATCGCCGTCAGGGACAGCGAATCGCGCCGCAGCCGTTCCGCCCGCGCAATGCTGTCGGCGCGAATCCGATCGCGCACCGCCTCGAACAGATCGCGTTGCTGCTGCTCCAGGCGTCCACGCTGGCCGACCGCTTTCGCGGAATCGGCCGTTGGCGCTGGGCCCGTTCTTATGTCGGTGAGCTGTCGAAGGAATCCGTTCGAAAGATCGATCGAGTAGACGTTGTTGCTCCTCACGAAGTAAATCTCCGTGTCGTTTGCCGACCACTGCGGGCTTCGCTCGGCGTCAACAGTCTGGGTGATGCGTCGCGTGGTACCGGTCGTTAGATCGTTCACATAGATGTCGCCGTTCGATTCGACAACCGTATAGCGTCCGTTGTGCGACCGCTCGCCCGACGCGAACCGAGGGCCGGTCGAGTCGATCTGCGGGAGCGACACACGCTCCGGCTTCGAGCCGGGAACCGCGCGCACTCGGAACTGCCGCGAGTCCTCACGCCAATCGCTGCCGGGCTCCAGCCAATTGAAGTAGATCCATTTGCTGTCCGCGCTCCAGCGAACGTCCTCTGGTTGTCGGCCGTATAACTCTGGCCCGCGCATGATGTTCTTGATGGAGAAGTCGAAGGGCTTGGCAGGGGTCTGCGCGAATCCGATCGTCGCGCAAGCAAGGAAAGCCACAATTACGCTTGCTCGCGAGAGAAGCGTTGAGAGACGAACTCGTCTGCTGCCTATCATGTGATGGGGGATGAAGAGGGTTGGCTCGGAGATACTAACTGGCCAGGGCCGTGTTCGCTGCACGTGCGGGGAATTCTACTTCAGTGGTCCGCGCGATTTTCCTGCCCGATAGGACGTTGATCCACTCGTGCGCTGAAGCGACGAGTATTACGATGACCGACAAAAGGAAAAAAGCAGCGACTGCCGCATCGATTCGGTCGTTGAGAATCATTCTCGATGCGTCGCTGATGGATTGTGCGCCAGCGGGAAGACCCCCGTTCGACAGCGCGTCACCGAACAGACGGGCGTGTGAAAGAAACCCGAGCTTGGGATCTGCCGAAAAGATCTTTTGCCAGCCGGCCGTCAACGTCACGATCGTCAGCCACCCGAGTGGTACGATGGTGACCCACGCGTACCGCGCCTTTCCCATCTTGATGATCACCGTTGTTCCGACGCAGAGAGCGACTGCCGCGAGAAGCTGGTTGGAAATTCCGAAAAGCGGCCACAGCGAATTGATTCCGCCGAGCGGATCCTGGACGCCCTGATAGAGGAAATATCCCCACATGGCGACGACGATACCGCTCGAGAGAGCTACGGCCGGATACCACGACACGCGTCCGATCGGAGCCCACGCGTGCTTGAAGAGATCCTGCAGCATGAACCGCCCAACGCGCGTTCCGGCGTCGACCGTGGTCAGAATGAAAAGCGCCTCGAACATGATGGCGAAATGGTACCAGAGCGCCATCGCGGTCGAGCCGCCGAGTACTCTGGAAAAAAGGTGAGCCATTCCGACGGCGAGGCTCGGCGCGCCGCCGGTGCGCGAGAGGAGCGTCTTCTCACCCACTTGCTGAGCGAGTAATGCCATCTGCGCTGGATCGAGCGTGAATCCCCAATGCTGGACGGCAACCGCCGCAGTCGCTGCTGTCGTTCCGATCGCGCTCGTCGGCGCGTTGATAGCGAAATACACTCCGGGGGTGAGAACGCACGCGGCGATCAGCGCCATCACCGCGACGAGCGATTCCATGAGCATGCCGCCGTATCCGACCAGGCGAGCGTCTGCTTCGCTTGCGAGCAGCTTTGGAGTCGTTCCCGATGCGATGAGCGCATGGAATCCGCTGATCGAGCCGCACGCGATCGTTATGAACGCAAATGGGAAGACCTTGCCGGCGAAGATCGGTCCGGTGCCGTTGGTGAACTGCGTCAGCGCCGGCATCTGAAGCGGAGGAAGCACGATGACGATTCCCACCGCCAGCGCGAGGATCACTCCGATCTTCACAAACGCCGACAGATAGTCCCGGGGAGCGAGGAGAAGCCAGACCGGAAGAACCGAAGCAATGAAGCTGTACGCCATGACCAGCAACGCGAGCGTCTTGCCCGTGAGCGTGAACGTTGGCGCGAGTGAAGGGTTCTGCGCGACCCATCGTCCAGCGTATAGAGCGAAAATGAGCAACACCAAGCCGATCGCGCTCGCCTCGAGCACGCGGTGCGGTCGAATCCAGCGAAGGTACACGCCCATCACGAGCGCGGTTGGAATAGTGAGAGCGATCGTGACGACCCCCCAAGGGCTCGCCTTGAGCGCGTTCACCACCACGAGCCCAAGCACCGCTATGAGAACGATCATTATTCCGAGCACGGCGACGAGCGCGGTATATCCGGCTACAGGGCCGATTTCTTCCTTCGCCATTTGTCCGAGAGATTTGCCGTCGCGCCTGACAGACGCGCAGAGAATCACGAAATCCTGAACGGCGCCGCCGATCGCGACGCCAACGATGATCCACAGCGCGCCGGGCAGAAAGCCGAATTGCGCCGCGAGCGTCGGTCCTACGAGAGGGCCAGGTCCGGCAATCGCCGCGAAATGGTGACCGAAGACAACCCAGCGATTGGTTGGCAGAAAATCGCGCCCATCGTTCAGGCGAACCGCGGGTGTCGGGCGCGCGGCATCCAGCGCGAAGATCCGGCTGGCGATGAAGCGACTATAAAATCGATACGACACCGCGTACGTGCACACCGCCGCGACGAGAAGCCACGCGGCATTCACCGGCTCTCCACGCGAGAGGGCGAGCCAGCCGAAGCTCGCCGCGCCAAGCGCCGAGACGAACGACCAGATCAGTATCTTCCGAATCTTTTCCATCGTCGCATCAATCACGTGTGCGATGAAATTGAGTATGGGTTAACTTTCCCGCAATCCAACAAGAACCAGTGCGCCCATTTTTTCTCGTAGCTTCAGCCACGATGCTTTGCGCCTGCGCGTCCCCCCCCAGTCCGCCGCAGACGAAGGCCGCGCCGGTAGAGTACCGCCCGCTCGAGCGGATGGCTGGTCAGCAGATCGTGGTTTTCCCCATACAATATCTATCCTCCACCGACACACTCGGCTGGCAGCGACAAATTCCAAATCGCGCGGCCTTTCTCGCGTCGGTGGATGACCAGATACAAGCCGCGTTCTCAGCGCGCGGGCTCGGTCAGGCGTGGACGTTCGGCCCCGAGCTCGAACGCTCCTCGAAGATGAATTCCATTCTGATGACGGATGCTCGGTCACTTGCCGCCGAATATCTGCGCGGTCGCATTCTTCCGGACGCGACTGTTCGCGACCCGCTCGCGTCTCAGGTGCGCGGGCTCGTCGGGCTGAAGGGTTCGCGCTACGCGATTCTACCCGTCGAGCTCAGAGTCCAGAACGGTCCAAATGGTACGGGCGTTGCGACCCTGCGGCTCGTGATGATCGATTCGCGTCTGGCGCAGATCAAATGGGTTGGCGAAGTATCGAGCGACGCCATGAGCACCTTGTCGCCCGCGCTCACAGCGAGCCTCGCCAGCCATTTCGCAGATCTCGTCGTCGCGCCCTGAACACGCACCCGCCCCGCTCGACGGACGGCTGACATGACCACCGCCTTCCACGTATCTGATCTGCATTTTGGCTGGCCGGCCGTCCCGGAGCAGATCGACGCGATCGAAGAGATAATTCAGCGTGAGAAATTCGATGTAGTGGCGATATCGGGCGATTTGAGCCAGCGCGCGAGAGCAGGAGAGTTCCAGCGTGCGGCGGTTTTCATTCGCGATGCGAAGAAAGTGAGTCGGGTGATGGCAGTGCCCGGAAATCACGACGTCGCGTGGTGGCGCGCTCCGCTCGGATTCAGCCACAAAGCCAAGGTTTACGAGAACTACCGTCGCTTTATAGATCGGAATCTGGAGCCGGTGATGCACGTGCCCGGTGCGACCTTCGTCGGAATCAACACGGCGCACGGTGTCACCAGCCGCACGCTGACCTGGAACTTGCGCGACATCTCCATCATCGGCGACATCCGAAAAAACCAGCTGGAAAAAGCTGCCGAGCTCTTTTCGAAATCCCCTCCCCGCGACGCGCGGGTGATAGTGATGCACCACAACCCCGTTCAAGGCGAGCTCTCGCAGCGGCATGGTCTCAAGAACACCCACAAGATTCTGGGGGCTTTCGCCGAGATGGGCGTCGATTTAGTGTGTTGTGGTCACGATCATCAGGAATCGGTGCACTACATCGAGCACACGAGAAAGGGGACGGTGATCTCGACGGCCGGTACGGTCTCGAACCGGTCGCGCGGCGGCAGGCCGTCGTCGGTGAACGTGATCGACATTGGCGTCAAAACGATCGAGGTCACGACCCACGTTTGGTCGAAGGACGACCGCACCTTCGTTGGCGGTCCGCACAAGTGCTTCGACAGATCCGAATATGTGGCGCCTGACTGATCGCGAGCAGCTCGCGCTCGAGCTGAGTGAGCCGCCGCCCCGCAACGCCGAGGAGCTTCGCGCGCGATTGCAACGCCTCGGGCTCGGCGCGCAGTATCGAGTGCGACTCACGAGCAATCGCACTGTCGTAGTGAGCTACAGCGGAGGCGAGCTCCGCATCCACAACAGCTTTCTCGACGCCGACGAAGAAGTCTGGAAGGCAATCATCACCTTCGTCCACGGAAGAAACCGCATCGCGAGACGGGAAGCCCGCAGAACCATCCTCCAGTTCCCGGTCGCGGGATTGTCCGATCAGCCGCGACGGAAGCGCAAACCCGAGAGAACGCACCCCGCCGACGTTTCACTGATCTGCGAGCTCGCCAGATGGCACATCGAGTACAACAG
>JBOHTB010000012.1:0-2318 GCA_050733435.1 Gemmatimonadaceae bacterium
ATCCGGTCTCGAAAACCATTCCGTTCGAAAGCGGCCGCACGTAATCGGTCTTGAAGTAATAATCCCACGGACGCTCCCACGGCGTCTGATGCTCGCGCGCGGTGGTGTCGATCGGCTGACCGTTGAGAGTGAGATCCCGTTGCAGGATGCTCGTCGGACCGCCTTCTCCGTCCGCTGTCGCTCGTACCTCCGCGGAGAGCTTGTGCGCCTTGTCAGCGAATGTATGCCTGTACGAAAGCGCCGTCTCGAAACTGAATTCGTGACTGGGGCCGCTCGTGTACCGGTCGCTCAGTCCAGCGAGCTGACGGGTCGAATCCAGGCTCCGATACAGCACGTTGTAAGTCTCTTCCTGATTGCGACCGCTGTACACGCTCTCCAACGACAGAACGTCCTGCTTGCTGGGCGAGTAATCGAGATTGCCCGTCAGTGTATGGGCGAGCGGGAGCTGCGTGCGATCGCCTGATTCTGCGAGAAATGGCAAGGCAGTCGGTAGGAGATCCTGCCGGAACACTGAATCGCGCCGCAGCCTGTTCTCGCGAAAGAATCCGTAGCTTCCGTAGAAAGTGACGGGCCCCTGCTCGAGTCCAACGTTGCCTCCCACGTCGACGTGCCCTCGTGTTCCAACGCCGAGGTTGAGCCCGCCGCTACGCTGCGACTCGGGTTTTTCCTTGAGGACGATGTTGATGATGCCGGCGGTTCCCTCTGGGTCGTCGCGCGCCGACGGATTGGTCACGATCTCCACCTTGTCGACGACATCGGCCGGAAGCTGCGACAGGAAATTTCCGAGCTGCTGCGGTTTCATCGGACTCGGCCTGCCATTGATCTGGACGACGACGCCGGTGTTCCCGCGCAGGCTCACGATGTTGTCGATGTCGACGTCGACCGACGGAACGTTGCGCAGAACATCGAGTGCCGTGCCTCCCTGCGTCGTCGGCATGTCGTGCACGATGTAGGTGTTGCGATCGGGAGCCAGTTGCACGTCCTGCTGTTGTCCGATCACGTTCAGTGACTGCAATCGCACCGGTGCCATCGTCAGCGAGATGGTGCCGACGTCGATGGGAGGGGGAGGTGAGGTGGAAGCAATTTGGACAGCGGCCAGTGGCTTCGGTGTGTATCCCACCGCGCGCACGCGAACGCTGTATCGGCCGGGCGGGAGACCTTCCACGCGAAAAGATCCGTCCTGGCGGGTAGTGTCGCCGGCCACGATAGGAGTGGCTCGCGGTTTCCGTATCTCGATTATGGCACGGCTGATCGGTCGATTGCTTGTAGAATCGACTACCCGTCCGGCGATGATGCCCGTCGTGGGCGTGACAGTCTGAGCGTCTGCGTAGCTGTGGACTACAGGAAAAAGAATCACCGCGCCGATCGCGCGGAAAAATCGGGTCATCGAATCAGTCCTGTTGAGCGAGAAACGTAGCGGCGTGGTGAGCGAGAAACTTTGGTTGCCCCGTTAGACGGACAACCTTGAGAACACCGGAGCGTGGCTCTCGCGCGAATCCGGGGCGACGGCCCTCGCTCTCGTTCGTGAAGCGAGTCCGCGCAACAGTTCCGCAGAAAAATAACCGGTCCACAACCATAGCAGCCACGCGATGCGTTCTGGCCACGACACAGTGGTGAACATGCGCCAGACGGCAACGGGCACCGTCAACGCGACGGCCACGAAAGATACCGGGCCGGCGGCACGACGCTCGTCTGATTCTCGCGAGCTACGCGGTTCGTCATTAGGGATCGTCGGGACCTACACAGTTCGTGGTGAGCGGTGCGCCAAGGTGTTATCGTTGGCCACATGACTGCTCATTCTGATCGTGGCTCCCGTCGCGAATTCGTCACCGATGTCGTGCGACTCGCCGCAGCGGGAGCTCTTTCCGCCGGCCTGACTCCCAAGTCGGCGCACGCTCTCGCTGAGCCTGCGACGCACGCCGACACCTGGGACTTATCCTGGATCGATTCGCTCGCGAAAGCGACCGATCGCGCCGTCTTCGATTGGCCAACACCCGACGATCCCGCCGATCCCCAGATTCTCTATTTCGCCGAGCGCTATCTCGACAACTGCGCGGCGGCGTATGGCTCGCGCAACTACGACGCTCGCGTGGTCCTGAATATCAGGACGGTCGCAGTCGCAATTGCGCTCACCGACGCCGCGTGGGAACGTTACTCGCTCGGCGCGGAATACAACGTGAAGGATCCGACAACGGGTGCGCCTGCTGTTCGGAACCCGTTCTGGCATCGGGCACCAGATCCTGCTCCCGGCGTCAGATTGCCAACCCTCGAGGATCTCCTGAAGCGTCGAACGATCGTATTGGTTTGCGATTTCGCGC
>JBOHTB010000013.1:0-67335 GCA_050733435.1 Gemmatimonadaceae bacterium
GGCAATGTTCATCCCGCTCGTCATGAGCTCGGGAGGTAATTCGGGCTCGCAGGCGACTTCGCTCGTGATTCGCGCGCTGGCGCTCCAGGAAATGCGTCTTCGCGACTGGTGGCGAATCGCGCTTCGCGAGTTGCCCACGGGGCTCGTCCTCGGCGGAATACTCGGAGTAATCGGCTATACCCGGATTATGGTGTGGCAGGACATCCACATCTTCAACTACGGGCCGCACTACAAGGCGCTGGCTTTCACCGTCGGGATGGCGCTGGTTGGAATTGTTGCGTTTGGATCGCTCGCCGGATCGATGCTGCCGTTCCTGCTCAAGCGCATCGGGTTCGATCCCGCCAGTGCATCGGCACCGTTTGTTGCGACGCTCGTGGACGTCACCGGACTCGTGATTTATTTCTCGGTCGCGTTCATAGTGCTGCACGGCACGCTGCTCTGATCCCGACCTGATCGATTGAACGAGGTTCTAACTGCAACAGAACGGTGGGAGGCGGGACAGAACTGCAACAGAACTGGCGGGAGGCGGGACGAAACTGCAAAAGAACTGGTGGGAGGCGGGAGAAGTTCAGAGGGTAGATCTCAGTTCACTACGCCCAGACTTTCCTACTGGCGATCCGGGCACCGGCAGTTGCTTGTGCCGTAATTGGCAACCGAAACGTCCCGACGTCGTGAACTCCCAACCTTCACCTGGACCACTCCCGCCTCCCACCAGTTCGTTTGCAGTTAACAGCGCCTCCCACCGTTCAGTTGCAGTTAACAGCGTTGAGCCTCCCAGTTGTCAGAGCCCGAGCAGCTTTTGTAATCCGAAAGTGCACAGCCCGATCAACCCACCGAGAACGTACCCGGTGGTGATTATCAGATTCAGCTCGTTCTGAATCACATTGCGCAGAATCTCCTCGACGCGCTCCACGCTGAATGCCATAACTTTGCGCTCTACCATCGCCTGGACGTCGAGCTTTCTTATCAGCTCCGGCAGCTGATCGTGTATCCACTCCCAGATTACCGGTGCTGCTGAAGCGGCCAAGCGGGCCGGCGCCTCCGGATCTTTCTTCGCCTCGATGTCGCCGAGAATGTCCGAGACGGGTTTCTGCAGGTACGTGAGGATTGTGTCGTGAATCGCCTTCGAGATCTCGTCCCTTATCTCCGGCTCCTCGAGCAATCCAACCACTTGCTCGACACCGTCAGTCTCGATCGCATCGAGAACTGAATCGAATTTTTTCTCCGTCATCATCAGCTTGGCGAAAATGCGCTCGTGGAATCGCATGTCGTCGACGAAACGATTGAACATCGAGTGGAGTGCGCCGCGAAGCTTTACTCGGGTCGTCGGCTGACCGAGGAACGCACCGAGCTTGCTCATCGCGACCGGCAGATAAGCCGTGGTCGCTCCCTCGAGCGCGGTCACGACCGCCGGCGGCACTTTGTCGATGAGTGGATCGCGCGACGTCAGCATCCCGCCGATCACATCTTCGAGTCGCGATTGAAACGCGGCGAGAAGCTCAGGCCGAGAGAGCTCGCTCTGTAGATCCCCGGGAGTGAGGAGACGCTCGCCGACCGTGCGGCCCAGGCTGCGCGCCAGCCTTGCCTGATTTTTCGGAATCGCTCCCTGGAACCCAAACCGCTTCTTTTTCGGATTGAACAGCATCCACACTGCGACGGTATCGGAAAGTCCTCCCGCCGCTGTTCCGACAAAGACGTGAATGCCGAACTGGACCCAGGGATTGGTGACGTTCACCTATTGCGTGACTGCTCCGGCCGGGCTCGACTGATTGATGGACGCCGTGTTCGAGTCGAGGACGGAGTTTTTCGCCTCGACGTCTCCGTGTGGCTCGAGCGCATCGGCGAGCGTTCCCGGCCCCTTCGGCAGGAGCGCGAGGTGAATGATGTCGTCCATCGTCGAGACGAAGGTGAACATCATGCTGTTCACTACTTCGTCCGGAATGCCGCGCAGATCTTTTTCGTTCGCCTTCGGCAGAATCACCTGGCGCAGGCCGGCGCGGTAAGCAGCCATCACTTTTTCCTTGACACCACCGATCTCGAGGACTTTTCCGCGTAGCGTCATTTCTCCTGTTAGAGCGATGTCTCGGCGAACAGGACGTCTGCTCAGGACACTCGCAATCGCCAGGGTGACTGCGGCTCCAGCGCTCGGACCATCCTTCGGGATCGCTCCGGCGGGGAAATGGACGTGGAGATCACTCTCCTTGAATTCCACATCGTCTACGCCCAGCGTGTGAGCACGGGACCGAACGTAGGAGTAAGCAGCGTCGACTGATTCGCGCATCACGTCGCCGAGCTGACCCGTCACGGTGAGGCGCCCGGTACCGGGCATTCTCAGCGCTTCGATCACCATGAGATCGCCGCCAGTTGCCGTCCACGCCATTCCAGTCACGGCTCCGATCTCCGGCTCCTGCTCCGCATCTTCCAGCGTGTAGGTTGGATTGCCGAGGATATCGACGACCATCGCGTTGTCGACTACCCACGCTCCCTCTTCGCCGTCCGCCTTCTTGCGCGCGCGCTTGCGCATCAGCGACGCGATGTTGCGCTCGAAATTTCGGAGGCCCGCTTCACGCGAGTAGCGATTGGAGATGAATCCCAGGACCTCGTCGGTAAACTGAATGTCCTTGTCGGTGATGCCGTGCTCATCGAGCAGTCGCGGCAGAAGATATCGCCACGCGATTTCGACTTTTTCCTCGACCGTGTAGCCCAAAACTCTGATGACTTCCATACGATCGCGGAGAGGCGCGGGAATGTCATAGAGATTGTTCGCCGTGCAGATGAACAGGATGCTCGAGAGATCGAAAGGCAGGTTGAGATAGTGATCGACGAAGTTCGAGTTCTGCGACGGGTCCAGGACCTCGAGCATGGCCGCGGTAGGATCTCCGGAAGGACCGCCGCTGGTCATCTTGTCGATCTCGTCGATCATGAGTACTGCGTCCCGCACGCCCACGCGGCGAAGGGACTGCAAAATGAGACCCGGCATCGCGCCCACATAGGTGCGACGGTGGCCGCGAATCTCGGCTTCATCTCGCACGCCGCCGACTGAGATGCGGTAGAACGCGCGGTTTATCGAAGACGCGATCGCTTCGCCGAGTGAAGTCTTACCCGTTCCCGGAGGGCCGACAAAGCAAAGAATGGGGCCGTGGGGATCGCCACCACGCAGCTTGCGGACTGCGAGATACTCGGTAATACGCTCTTTCGCTTCCTTCAGGCCGTAATGACGGCTGTCGAGAAGCTCTTCCACTTTCTTGAGCTCGATCACTTCGTCGCTGCTCGACTTCGTATTCCACGGCAGCGCCAGCATCCAGTCGAGATACGTGCGAATGACCTGATACTCACTCGACGCGGGAGAGAGGTTTCGCATCCGCTCGATCTCGCGGCGTCCTTCCTGAGCCGCTTTCTCGGGGAGATTGGCCTCCTCGAGCTTTTTGAGCGTTTCGATCGACTCCTTCTCGCCGGGGTCGCCTTCGCCGAGCTCGGACTGAATTGCCCGCAGCTGCTGTCTCAGGTAGAACTCGCGCTGGTGCTGCTCGATCTTGATTTCTGTCTGCCGTTTCACGTCTTCGGCGACGCGCGCTCGCCCAACCTCGCGTTCGACGCGACCCAACAGGAACTTGAGGCGCTGGCCGATGTTGAGTCGCTGAAGTATTTCGTCCTTGTCGGAGACCTTGAAGTTCAGATTCGTCGCGGCCAGATCGGCGAAGCGGCCCGGATCTGAGATGTTCATCTTGAGGATCGCCGGCACTTCGTCAGGAATGCGGTCGATGAGCTCGGCCAACGTTTCCGCACCAGTGACGATCCGAGAGATCAGGTCATCGACTTCGTTGGGATCCGGCGGAATCTCCTTTGCCGGCTTGATGCGCACGATCGGGAATGGATCGGTCTGAACCACTCCTTCGACGACGATCCGGCGAAGACCCTGCAGTGTGATCTGGACCGTTTCACCGGGAAGATTGATGCGCTCGTGAACGCGCGCAGCGACGCCGACGCGTCCGACGAAACGCTCCGGATCGAGCACGTCGTCATGATCGCCCGTTGCCACGACCAGTCCGACGATTAGTCCTGACTGCTCGTTGGCTCTGAGAAGGGCCAGGTTTTCCGGGGCGCCCATCTGCACAGCGATAGTACCGAGCGGGTAAACGATCGTCGATCGCAGCGCCATGAGCGGCAGCGTCGTTGGAATTTCGGCTTGAAGGATGTCGTCTCTACGCTGCGTTGCAGCCATGCAATCTCTCTCGAACCAGGTTGTGCGTGAGTTGTTTCAGAAGTTAACGGCGCCTAAGTTTAAAGGCTATGTTCGAAGACCTTAGCGAGAAGCTCGAAGCAACATTTGCCCGCCTCCGCGGCCGCGGCGTCCTCAGCGAATCCGATATTAAAGAGGGTCTCCGCGAGGTTCGACGGGTTCTGCTCGAGGCCGACGTCAACTTTCAATTGACGCGTGAGTTTCTCGAACGTGTCGAGCAAAAAGCGAAAGGCATCAACGCGCTGAGTACGGTCTCGCCCGGTCAGCAGCTCGTCAAGGTCGTCCATGAGGAGCTGATCGAGATGCTCGGCGAGCGCCGGGAAGGACTAAAGCTGAGCACGGTACCGCCGTCGGTGGTGATGATGGTGGGACTTCAGGGATCGGGCAAAACCACCACTGCGGCGAAGCTCGCCCGCAAGCTCAAAGCGGAAGGAAGGACGACGCGACTGATAGCAGCGGACGTCTACCGGCCGGCAGCTATTGATCAGCTCGAGACATTGGGCCGTGAGCTCGACATCCCGGTTTACTCCGACCGCACCACCAACGACGTCGTCAAGATTGCGCGTGCCGGCGTGGCGGAGGCTCTTAAGGAGCGCGATCGCGTCGTCATCATCGACACAGCGGGCCGTCTCCAGATCGACGACGCGATGATGAACGAGCTCTCGCGCCTCAAGGAGGCGCTGCATCCGTCGGAGATCCTGCTGGTCGCAGACGGCATGACAGGTCAGGACGCCGTGAAGATCGCGCAGGGATTCGACAGCGCGCTCGACGTGACAGGTGTGGTGCTCACCAAGATGGACGGCGATGCGCGAGGCGGCGCGGCACTTTCCATCTACGGAGTGACACACAAGCCCATCAAATACATCGGCGTCGGTGAAAAATCGGATGCGCTGGAGGAATTCCATCCTGACCGAATGGCCGGTCGCATCCTTCAGATGGGCGACATCGTCACGCTGGTGGAGAAAGCGCAAGCGTCGTTCGATGAAGCGGAAGCGAAACGGCTCGAGAAGAAAGTCCGCAAAGAGGGCATGGATCTGAACGATTTCCTCAACAGCATGCGCCAGATCCAGAAAATGGGACCGCTCGAGGGGCTGCTAAAGATGCTGCCGGGCGTCAACACCAAGGCGCTCAAGCAAATGAAGGCCGATCCCAAGCGCATGAAGCACGTGGAGGCGATCGTGTTGTCGATGACACCGGCCGAGCGCAAGAATCCGGGAATCATCAATGGTTCGCGTCGACTGCGTATCGCAAAGGGAAGCGGACGGCCGATAAGCGACGTGAATCGTCTCCTCGATCAGTTCCGCGAGATGCAGAAAATGATGAAGAAGATGGCCGGCGGCGGACGGATGCCTGCTCTGCCCGGGATGTTCGGACGCTAGCTGTTTGCCCGAGATTGAGAGGCTAGCGCTTCCGCTTTTTTGCGCTAGTCGGTTTTCGTCGCCGGCCCGATGAGTCCCGCCCGTAGAGCTCGCGCAAGTCTTGTTTCGCTCTCGTCAGAACGCGCTTCTGGCTCGCGCTCAAATCCCTTCCCGCGCGATTCATGTAAAACGTCAGCATCGACATCGCCGAGCGGTAAGGCTCGCTCTTCCGGCGATGGCTTCGCTCGGCGGTCCTTAGCGGTTATATTGCGAGACCACAAAATCGGGTGCGCGCCGGAACCGCCGGTGATGCGAGGAGCCCGTCACGGGACGCTCAGCGTCTCGACTCACCCCCTTAAGGGAGCAGCACTGAAATGGTAAAGATTCGTCTCCGCCGGGTTGGGCGGAAAAATGCACCGTTCTATCGAATTCTCATTGCCGATTCGCAGAGCCCGCGCGATGGGAAATTCATCGAGATCATCGGACAGTACGCTCCCCGGAAGAGTGAGGGCTCGCTGCAAGTGGACGAGGAGCGCGCCAATTACTGGCTTGGCGTCGGCGCACAGCCAACCGACACAGTGAGATCGCTCCTTCGGCGCGCCGGAATCCTTAAGCGGCGTCACGAAGCCAGGCTCGGTATTGAGCGCAAGTCGACTGCGATTCCGCTCAGCGAAAAGACGGACGAAACCGTCGCCAGCGCCTAGAGCGCAGCAAGACCACATGTCCGCGCCCGAATACGCGATTGTCGGGCTGATCCGAAAAGCACAGGGAATTCGAGGAGAGGTGGTCGTCGAGCCTTTCACCGACAAGCCGGACGTGGTCTTCGCGTCCGGCAGTCGCGTTTTTGGCGGAACGTCGAACGGCGATCTGGCCGTCGCCCACGATGTGAAGGGCGCCCAGGAAATCCCCACGCTCACCATCGCTGAATCGAAACCGTTCAAGAAAGGTCTGATAGTTCGGTTCGAGGAGCTCCAGGATCGCGACAGCGCGGAACTATGGCGCGGCAGGTACCTGCTCGCCCCATTCAGCGAGCTTCCCCCGCTCCAGGCAGATGAAGTCTATCTCCACGACCTCGTCGGGATGACTGTGGTTGCCACGACCGGAGAGCGGATCGGGACCGTCTCCACATTCTACGAGCTTCCGCAAGGTGTAATGCTCGAGGTGAAGATGGGCCGCGGAAGCGTCGTCGTACCATACCGCAAGGAATTTGTATTCAGCGCGGACACTCAAGCCCGAACGCTGGTCGTCAACGAGGCGTCCGGTCTCTTTGAATAAATGACGCTGCGAATAAACATCGTCACGATCTTCCCTGAATTCTTCGCGGGCCCGCTCGGCTTGAGCATCCCATCTCGTGCTGCTTCGGCGGGCAGCGTCAGCTACAACGTGATCGATCTGCGGGATTTCACACACGACAAGCATCGCACCGTCGACGATTATCCGTACGGAGGCGGTGCGGGGATGGTGATGAAGCCGGGACCATTTTTCGAGGCGGTCGAATCGCTTGGGGCCAAACCGCCCATCGTGCTGCTTTCGCCTCGAGGCCCAATCTTTTCTCACGCCGATGCCGAGCGCTTTGCGGGCGGCCAGGAGCTGACCCTGCTTTGCGGTCATTACAAGGACATCGATCAAAGAGTGGCGGATCACCTCGCCACCGAAGAGATGTCGCTCGGAGATTTTGTGCTGAGCGGAGGGGAGGCGGCGGCGCTCGCGATAATCGATGCGACGGTGAGGCTGCTGCCTGGTGCGATGTCGGATCTCGATAGTGCGCGAAGCGATTCGTTTTACGGGCGTGGCCTGAGTGCACCGAGTTACACGCGACCGCCAGAATTTCGTGGGCACGAAGTGCCGGAAGTGCTATTGTCGGGTGACCACGCGCGGATAGCGAAGTGGCGTGAGGAAGAGGGCGCTCGGCTGACCCTTCAGCGAAAGTCCGCCAAGGATTGACGGCAGCGCAGGCGATGCGAGCTCTGCGCGGCTGGCGTTGAGGGCGGTAAAGGTTTACTTTTCGAGGCTTCCCCAGACCCCCCTAAACACGTCTTTACCAGGCTGTTAACTCCAGCCCCGAGCGTCATATGCATCCCTTCATCGAAACCCAGAAAGAGTGGCTCCGAGACAACATTCCTCCGTTCAGAGCGGGCGACACCCTGCGTGTGAACGTGCGCGTTCGAGAGGGCGACAAGGAAAGAGTCCAGGCCTTCGAGGGTGTCTGCATAGCGAAGCGCGGCAGCGGCGTCAGTGCCACGTTCACGGTTCGGAAAATCTCGAACGGCGTCGGTGTCGAGCGAATCTTCCCGCTTCACAGCCCGATGATCTCAGAGATCCTCGTGATGCGTCGCGGACGCGTGCGCCGCGCGAAGCTGTATTACCTCCGCCAGCTCACCGGCAAGGCGACCAGAATCAGAGAGCGCAAGGCGAAGGTACTGGTGCCTGGAAGCGACGCGCCGGCAGAGGCCGGAGCAGAAGCGTAGACAAGCCGCTGGCGCCGCGAAGTGCGACGGCGTAAGCGCTGGACCACCATCGAGCGTGACCTTCGCGCGGTAAAAGGTCCGCTGCTCGCAGGAGTCGACGAAGTAGGTCGCGGTCCCATCGCTGGACCAGTCGTCGCGTGCGCCGTGATCATGCCGCCTGAAGTGCGGGCGATCTCCGGAGTCGACGATTCCAAGCGGCTCACGCACCTGCAGCGTGTAAGGCTCGCCGGGAAAATCAGACAACGCGCAGTAGCCTTCGCCCTCGGTGCAGCGTCGGTGCGCGAGATAGAGCGCATCAACATCTATCAGGCGAGCGCACTGGCCATGCAAAGAGCGTTGCGCCGACTGACGGTAACGCCCGATCACGTCGTCATAGATGGAAGGTCCATGCGGACGTTGCCGATCCCGCATACAGCGGTTGTTCACGGTGACGCCCGGTGTTTTAGCATCGCCTGTGCATCCATCCTCGCCAAGGTTACTCGCGATCTCCTCATGACACGGCTAGCCCAGCGATATCCGCACTATATTTGGGAACACAACGCCGGCTACACGACTCGCGACCACGTCGCCGGACTCGCTGCACACGGGATTACGCCGCACCACCGCAAGAGCTTTTGCAGAATCAGCGATCTGCTGCTCGAGATTCAGCAACAGACGGAGCTCGAAGACATTGAGCAGCGTGCGCTCGACGATGTCGGACTGCCGGATGAAGAGGATCTGGACGACGAACTGATGGTGGGTGACGTCGAGAACGACAATGCTCAAGCGGAGTTTGAAAACCGGCTCTGAGCGGCATAGGCAAGAAAGCCGAACACGGGGAACCGAATTGGCGGAAGCGCTTGTTGGTCTGATAATGGGTTCAAAGTCAGACTGGGACACGATGCAGCATGCAGCCCAGATACTCGAGGCGCTCGGGGTGCCGCACGAGACAAGGGTGGTTTCGGCGCACCGCACCCCGGATCTCCTGTTCGAGTATGCGGAATCCGCCGAGGCTCGCGGAATCAAAGTGATAATCGCGGGCGCTGGTGGGGCGGCTCATCTCCCCGGCATGGCTGCCGCTAAGACATCGCTTCCGGTGCTCGGCGTGCCCGTCGAATCGAAGGCGCTTCAGGGCATCGACTCGCTGCTATCGATCGTGCAGATGCCTGCCGGGGTTCCGGTCGGCACTTTGGCGATTGGCAAACCAGGCGCGATAAACGCCGCGCTGCTCGCCGCTTCGATAGTCGCTCTGGACAATGCCGGCGTCCGCGAGAGACTGCACGCGTTTCGCTCGGAGCAAACGAACGCGGTCCTGGCGCAACCAGATCCGGCGGCCGCCAAAGAGTGAAAGTCGGTGTTCTCGGTGGCGGGCAGCTCGGTCGGATGCTTGCTCTCGCCGGCTATCAACTGGGGCTCGAGTTCCGGTTCTTCGACCCCAATTCGGGCGCACCTGTCGGGCAGATTGGCGAGCTGGTGGCGGCGCCTTATGACGACCACGCGGCACTGGAGCGTTTTCTCGCCGGCCTCGACATAGTTACCTACGAATTCGAGAGCATTCCACTCGCAGCGGTGGAGTTCGTGGAAAAGCGGGTGAAGGTTTACCCTCCCAGAAAAGCGCTGGAGATCGCGCAGGACCGGCTGCTGGAGAAACGACTTTTCGAAGAGCTGGGAATTCCTACACCGGCATTCGCACCGGTCGAAACTCTTTCGGACCTCACCAACGCCGTTTCCCGAATCGGATGCCCGGTCGTGCTCAAGACGCGCAGAATGGGCTACGACGGCAAGGGACAGTCGGTGATCAGGGATGTTTCGTCCATCGACGCAGCGTGGAAGAACTTGGGCGGCGTTCCACTCATCGTCGAACAGTACGTTCCCTTTCAGTACGAAATCTCCGTGATCGGAGTGAGCGACGCGCACGCTCGGAAGTCGTTCTATCCCCCCGTTCAAAACGTTCACCGGGACGGAATCCTCAGGAAGTCGACGGTCCCCGCGAGCCGCGTTAAGCCCGAGACCGCCGCTCTCGCCATCGACTACTGCAGCCGAGTGATGACGGGGCTCGAATACGTCGGCGTCCTCGCGCTGGAGATGTTCGTCGTCGACGGCACTATCGTCGCCAACGAAATCGCCCCGCGGGTACATAACTCTGGGCACTGGACCATCGAGGGAGCTGAGACGAGTCAGTTCGAGAACCACCTTCGCTCGGGCCTGGGGCTTCCTCTTGGAGTGACCGCGCTCCGCGGCGTTTGCGGGATGCTCAACATCATCGGACACATTCCGGTGCGACGAGACGTACTTGCGGTAGAAGGGGCGCATCTGCACCTCTACGGGAAATCGCCGACCGAGAAGCGGAAAGTGGGACACGTTACGCTGGTTGCACGATCGGACGCGGAACTGGGCCCTCGCCTCAGCGAAGTTGAGGGGATTCTGGCCAAGGCCGAAGCCCCGACCTGAAGCAGTCTCAAACCGTTAGCGGGACAGGACTGTCATATTTGCAGCCACGACGAACAGCCACACCCACCGATTCAAACCTTTGAGTCGCTCAAGCTATCCAATCTTGCAACAAAGTCCGGACAACGAACACATGGCGGCGGCATCCAGCACCGTTCTCGTACCGATGGGTGATTCAGCGGACGTAGCCCTGGCTGCGGCCGGGGACCGGCAGGCATTTGAACGGCTATACCGTACGCACGCCAACAGGGTCTATTCGCTCTGTACTCGGATGAGTGGAAGCAGGACGAAGGGCGAGGAGCTGACCCAGGACGTTTTTGTGAGGACATGGGAAAAGCTGCCGCAGTTCAGGGGGGAAAGCGCTTTTTCGACCTGGCTGCACCGTCTGGCGGTGAACGTGGTTCTGAACGCGAGAAAGTCGGAAGGGAAGAGGGAATCGCGGACCGACGATAGCGACATAGGTGACGACCGGTGGGACGAAGTTGCGCGGGCGCCGATGCATATCGAGAGGATGGATCTGGCGGAGGCGATCGCAAAGCTGCCAGCTGGAGCGCGGAGAGTTTTTGTGCTCCACGATATAGAGGGCTACAAACACGAGGAGATCGCCGAGATGTGCGGGATCACCTCCGGCGGAAGTAAGGCGCAGCTGCATCGCGCGAGACTTCTTTTGAGAGAGGCACTGGAACGATGAATGACTCCAACATGACCTGCAAGGCATTTGACGCCGACCTTGCCGATTACCTCGAGGCAACTCTCGATGGTAGCGCCACCGAGCGGGCAGAGAGGCATCTGCGAGAGTGTGTCCGGTGCACCAGCCTGGTGAGAGATCTGGAGAAGATTCAGAAAGAGGCTGGCGCTCTTCCAGATCTCGTACCCGCTCGCGATTTGTGGGCAGGGATAGAAGCGCGTATCGCAGCGCCGGTGATTCCGCTCGTTGCACCCCCCCAGAAGCAGAGGCGATTCGCGCCAGCCTGGATGAGCGCTGCGGCTGTTGCTCTCATGATGAGCACCGCGGGCGTTACATACGTCCTTACTGCTCGCTCGTTGAGCTCGCGGCCCGCCGTGATAATGCTCAAGGGCGTTGACGTTCCAGCGCCGTCTCAGTCCGGTGGATCGACGTCGGTCGAAAACACGGGCACGGGAGCGACAGCCAGCGTTCCAGTAGAGAGCGCGAACGCTTCAGCGGGTCTCGACGTGGCTCAGAATCCGGTCAACAGCGGGAGATCTTCCGTCCCCTCGACATTGGTGAGTCGTGATCCGGCATCGACTGGCTTGCGCCCTGATGCCGCGTACGGCAAGGAAATCGAGATGCTTCAGGTCATCGTTCGGGAGAGAAAGGCCCAGCTCGATCCAGGAACAGTCGCAGTCATCGCAAAAAACCTTCAGATAATCGACAGAGCCATTGAGCAGAGCCGCGCTGCGCTTGCCAAGGACCCGGCGAGCATTCTTCTGAGCCAGCAACTGTCTCATGCGCTCGACAAGAAAGTCGACCTTCTACGCACGGCAGCCATGCTGCCGGCAAGCACATAAAATGGAAAACCACTTGAAGCTCGCGCGCGTTGCGCTTGCAACGACCGCAGTAATCATTTTTCCACTCGCCGCGAAGGCGCAAGACTACAATCTGCGCACCAGGATCGATACGACGGTCGCACTCGACCGCGGCGGCACTGTAGATCTTTCCCTGATATCGGGGAAGATTCGCGTCACGGGATGGGACAGACCCGACGTGAAGATCACCGCATCGATTGAGTACGGTGATCTCCGCTTCGACGCAAATGCATCGAGAGTGAGCCTGAGCGTCGAAGACACAGATCGATCAGGCAAGCGTAAGCATAAGAACGGCAATCGAGGCGAAGACGAGGGCGACGTCGGCGATGCTCGCTACGAAGTATCGGTGCCACGCGGAGCGAGGCTGATTCTCGAAGCGGTGTCCGGCGACATAAGTGCGACCGGCTCGCAGGGAGAGATCGAGGCGAACTCCGTGAGCGGTGATGTCGAGGTCGCGAACGGCGTTCGGGAAGTGAGTGTGGAAGCCGTCTCCGGTTCAGTTCACGCCTCGCAGATAAATGGAAACCTGCGGGCTGAGACAGTGAGCGGAGATCTGCGAGTTGAATCCGTGACAGGTGACATAGAAGGCAGCTCGGTCAGCGGCAACGTGAGAATCGTTGGTGCGCGGTCAAAAGAAGTACGCACCGAAACCGTCAGCGGCGACATCACGTATACAGGCACTATCGAGTCGGGCGGCAAGTACAGCTACGAATCGCACTCTGGAACCATCCGGCTCAACATACCGCGCAGCAGCGGCGCTCAGTTCAGCGTCGACACTTTCAGCGGTGATCTAAGCGCGGACTTTCCAATTCAGGTGCGGGCTGGCGGCAGCAGGAAGGAGGGCCACATGGAATTCACGCTTGGCGATGGCGGCGCACGCGTCACGCTCGAGACTTTCAGTGGTCGCGTTGTGATCGATACCGGTTCGGACCCAAACACCCGGAGAGAGGATGAATAAGAAGACTATTGTCGCGGGTCTTGCGCTCGCGCTAACCGCACCCGTTCTCGGCGCGCAGCAGCAATACGGACGCGACACGGATACGTGGCGGTGGGACGGTCGGGTGGACTCCGGCCATTGGATGAACGTATTCAACGTCAACGGGTCCGTCGATTTCGCGCCAAGCTCGGACAACATGGTGCACCTGGTCGCGGAAAAGAGATCTAACGGACGCGAGATGGACGATATCCATTACGAGGTCGTTCAGGCCGGAGGCAACGTCACCATCTGCGCCATTTGGAACGATAACTCGCGCTGTGAAGATGGCGAGATGCAGCAGTATCGTAACGGTCATCACGACAACCATACATCGGTCCGGATCACCGTGCAGGTGCCGCGCGCGATTCGTGTAGGCGCCCATTCAGTGAATGGCGGGGTTGGAGTCAGGGACGTCGGCACCGAGGTTACTGCGACGACAGTGAACGGCGGAGTGAACGTTCGAAACGCGGCCGGGCCGGTGCGCGCCACGACAGTGAATGGCGGAGTGGACGTCAACACGTCGGCGGGACCTGTCACTGCCACCACGGTGAACGGTAACGTCGAAGCACGCATGGCGTCGCTGCAGAGCGAGGACGACATGGACTTCAAGACCGTGAACGGATCGGTTTCGATCTACGTGCCGGCACGATTCGACGCGAACTTCCGGTTCGACACAGTGCACGGCGGCATCGACAGTGATTTCCCCATGACGCTGACGGGCAAGTGGGGTCCCAGACATGCGTCGGGGACGATCGGCAATGGCGGAAGAGATGTCAGGGCAAGCAGCGTGAACGGCAGCATCGAGCTCAGAAAGCAGTAACAACGAGCTACCGTGTCGCTCTCGACGCTCCGAGCAGACTGACGCCGACGAAAACGGACCGTTGGGTTCCCGGCTCGTAAAACTTCCCGCCGGCCGCGTTCACGCTGACTGAAGAAACATATTTGGTATCGAACAGATTTTGTGCGCCGAAAGTTATCTCAGCGCCGGAATGTCCCATCATCGCGTGGGTGACGAGTCTGGCATTGACGATCGCGTAACCCGGTGCGCTCTCCGAGTTCGCATCGTCGACGAACATTCGGTCGGCGAGGTTGGCTTCCGTCACGAAAGCGCCAAAAAATCCGTGGGCAGTCACCGTCGCCTGAAAAACCTGGGACGGAATGCCTGGGATGTGGTGGCCCGCGTAGTGCGCGGTGTCGACGGTAAAGTCGACGAAGCGGTAATTCGCGTAGGTGTAGGCTCCGGCAAGATCCACCGGGCCAACAGCCACGCCGCTCCCGAGCTCGACTCCCCGGCGCGAAGTCCGGCCCGCATTCCGAAAGTAGCGTCGGCCCGCTCCTCCTGGAATGTCATAGGGAATGAGCTCGTCGTGCACGACGGTTGCGAATAGCGCCGTGCTGTACTGGAAGCCGCGCGTTGTAACACCCTTGGCTCCTACTTCGTACGTCGTCGATTTCTGTGGCTGGAGATCACGATTGATCCCGGCTGCGCCGCTGGGCTGGTTTCCCAGCTCTGTAGCAGTCGGAGTCTCGAACGCAGAGGATACGTTAGCGTACAGGCTCTGAAGTGGTGACACTCGGGCGAGCAGTCCGATCATCGGGCTCACGGCATCGAGAAGACGATGACCGGAGTCGTCCGGATTCGTCGCGTTGATGAGTCGATCCTTGACCTGAAAGCGAACGGCATCCGCCCGCGCCGATGCCGTGAGACTGTATCGCTCGCCCAGCTCGAGCTCGTCTCTCAGGTATGAGCCAAGAGACGAGATCAGCTCGCGCTGATTGAGAGTCACTACGCCGCGCTCAAACGCGAGATTCGGGCAAGTCGCCGTCGGCGTCGTTAGAGGCGGAATATCGTTGCAGTTGGTGTAGTTGAGACGGAGATCGTTTTGGAGCTGAAGGTCTGTTCCCGCAGTGAGCCTCTGATCCATTCCGAGAACCGAGACCGGCACCGTCGCACGCACATTTCCCCCTGCCGTCGTGCGGCCGACGTCTACGATTCCGAAGGTCAGTGGATTGCTCAAGGAGCGCGTACCGGCATACGCCGAGACCTCGAGGTCGCCGCGACCAACGGTGTGGCGCCCGGTGAGACCAAGCTGCGACTGCGATACGGCTTTGCGGGCGCGCTTGCGCACCGACAGAGGATCCGCCATTCGGGGGTTCGCCTCGAACTGTGCGCGCGTCAACGCTCCGGGATTCTGCGCGGTCGGCGTATTCACTCCCATCCAGTCGAGGGCGTACGATCCGCTGCCGCGGTCAAGGGACAACCGACCGAAGCCATTAGTCATTTTCTGTCTGGAGTAATCACGATAGCCGTCGCTCTCAGTTTCGGCGACACTGCCCTGATAGGCGAGTCCGTCAACGATGCCGCCGGTTTTCGCGACGAGTCTCCGCGTTCCGAACTCTCCCGTGGAGAGTCGTGCTTCACCGGACACCGGGACCGGAAGGGGATCGCTGGTGCGAATGTCGACCACTCCACCGCCAGCGTTTCCATAGAGCGACGAGGAGCTGCCGCGCATCACTTCCACCTGTCCCACTGACTCGAGATCCAGATAGTCCACCGGCGTCTGCCCGTCGGGCAGCGTAAGGGGGATTCCGTCGCGCAGAACGCGAATGCCACGAACACCGAACGCGGATCGCGCGCCGAAGCCTCGAATGGAGATGCGCGGGTCCTGCGACGGATTGTTCCGATTAGAAACTGTGAGGCCCGGCACGAGCCACAGCGCTTCGTCGAGCGAGAGATGACGCTGGCCGGGGCGCGCAGAGTCCGGCGACTGAATCGTGACAGCGAACGGCAGGTCCAGCGTCGAGCCGCGCGTACCCCGTCCCACTTCGACAACTACCGGAGGAAGCCTGGTGACGGCCGTATCCTGCGCCGTCGCGTGCGTGCCCGCCGCGGCCAGAAGGAGGAGCACCAGCAGGGACGTGACCTTCGAGGGCATCCCTGTATATAGTAGGGCGTCGGCGCAGTCTCAACGGCCCCGCGCGCGCCGCAGCGCTCCAGCGATCCCGCCTAGCCCTCGTCCAGAACTTTCCTGACTGTCTGAAGGAGCGCTTCAGTCGTAAAAGGCTTTTGCAGGAAGCTCTTGGAGGGCTCGATGAATCCACGGCGGATGATGTCGTCGTCAGTGTATCCCGACATGTACAATGACTTTATCGTCGGCCTCACGCCGACAAGGCGCTCGACGAGTCCGCGCCCGTTCATGCCTGGCATGACGACGTCAGTCAGCACCAGATCGATTTGCCCTTTTTCCCTGCTGGCGATCTCCATTGCATCGCGACCGTGCTGCGCCGAAATCACCCGATAGCCCTGCTTCTCCAGAATTCTGCAAGTGAGCCCACGTACTGCTTCTTCGTCTTCCACGAGGAGAATAGTCTCCGAGCCGTGATTGCTCGCTTGCCCGGCCCCCTGGTGCTCGCTCGCCGACCCGAACGCAGCGGCCGCGCTCACTTCCGGGAAATAAAGCTTGAGCGTGCTGCCGAGGCCCGGCTCGCTGTATACCCAGACATAACCTCCGGATTGCTTGACGATTCCATACACCGTGGCGAGGCCAAGCCCGGTACCCTTGCCGGCTTCCTTGGTAGTGAAGAACGGATCGAAAGCATGCTCCCTCGTTTCGTGTGTCATGCCCAGGCCGTTGTCCGTCACGGCGAGCATCACGTAGTGGCCCGCCATGACTGGCGCATGCTCACTGGTGTAGGCCTCGTCCAGCATGGCGTTCCTGGTTTCGATGTTGATCCGTCCGCCCTGAGGCATCGCGTCTCGTGCGTTGACGACGAGATTGACCAGTACCTGCTCGAGCTGCCCCGGGTCGGCAACGACGTACCCGCGCGCGTTGCACTGGGAGCTGATTGTGATGTCTTCGCCGATCAGGCGGCGGAGCATCGGCTCGACGGTCGCAACCACGCTGTTCATGTCCAGGACGCGCGGCTGAAGAATCTGCTTGCGGCTGAATGCGAGCAGCTGTCTCGTGAGCGACGACGCTCGCTCAGCGGCATTTCTTATCTGCATCACATCGGAGCTGCGCGGGTCGTTGGCATCGAAGCCATCCATGATGATCTCTGTATTGAGACGAATCACAGTCAGCAGGTTATTGAAGTCATGCGCGACGCCGCCGGCGAGACGTCCAACCGCGTCCATCTTCTGCGATTGCCGGAATTGCTCCTCGAGATTTCTGCGCTCGGTGAGATCTATCGACACACGCACGAATCCAAGTACGTTGCCGTCTCCGTCGCGTACGGGCGAAGTAGTCAAGAGAGCGGGGAAAGGCTTCCCGGATTTTCCGTGCACCAGAAATTCACCGGTCCAGGCTTCGCCCGCGGCGGCGCGCTCGACGATCTCCGAGCTGTGCTCCCGCATGAAAGGTGAGGGCGTGAGCTCCTGGATGGTCTGTCCGACTGCTTCTTCGGCAGTCCAGCCGTAAAGATTTTCCGCGAATTTATTCCAGAATATCACGATGCCGTCGGGATCAGTAGCGACCACGGCCTGCTGCACGGCGTTGAGGAGCTGGGCCTGGAATCGGATCGCCGCCTCGGACCGAGTGCGCTCCGTCACGTCGGTCATCGCGCCAATCATCCTTACGGCGACACCGGCACTATTGCGGGTTATGTGGCCGCGATCGACGATATTTGCGTAAGTGCCGTCGGCGCGCTTGTATCGATATTGGTCAGCCCACTGAGTGCCGCCATGATCGATGACGCCTTTGAGTCCCGCCACCACCCGCTCCCGGTCATCGGGATGCAGGTGATCATAAAACCAGTCGATCCCCGGACGGATCCGGTCCTGGTCGTGGCCAAGGACAGTCTGAACCGAGTCGTTCCAGATCACCGAGTTCATTACGACATCCCAGTCCCAGATGACGTCGGTGATTGCGCGGGCGACGAACTTGAAACGCTCATCGGTGCTCCTCACCGCGCTTTCTGCCTTTCGCTGGTCGGTGACATCCACGACGATTGCAACGGCAGCGACGATCTTTCCATCGGCATCCTTGATTGGCGCGGAACTGACTCGTACGAACCCGTCAGTGCCGTCACCCCGCTCGATGCGGATCTCCTCCGCGCCAACCGGCGCGGAGGTTAAGACCGTCCTCGCGAGCGGCCAGTCGAGTGACGAGTAGGGCCTGCCGTCCTCGTGGAAACCGATCCAGTCGTCGTAGCTCTTGAGATCGGGAGCCGGGTTGAAGGACTTTCTGAATATCGCCGTCATCTGCGCATTCACTGACACGAGTCTCCCGGACGGGACTTCGGCAACCGCCACCCCGACTGGCATTTGTTGCTGTACCGCATTTGCCAGTGTCCGCTCCGCCACGAGACGAAGGTGCGCATCTCGCGCCGCACGCTCGGCGACCCTTCTCTGGATCTCAGACATAACTGCCGATGCGACTGCCGAGAGCGTCTCGATTTCGCGTGGTGTCCAGAGACGCATGCGGTGGTCTATCGCGCAGAGCGTCCCGAGCACATCGCCGTTGTCGTTGACGAGCGGAATTCCAGCGTATGCTTTTCCGAGTAGCGCTCGGCCTGCCGCGGCCGGCTCGCTGTCGGTGTCGGGGACAATGACTGGCTCTCCGCGAGTGACAACCACCGAGCAGAGCGTGGTGTTGAGCGGATTCCATCCGTTGCAGGCGATCGGACCAGCCGAGTCATTTGGGCCTCCCGCCGCGACGCTCTTGAAGAACTGGCGCTCGCTATCCACGAGCGAGATGATGATTGGTGCTCCGACAATCTGGGCTGCCAGGCGGGCAAGCCTATCGAAGCGTTCCTCCGCGCTCGTCTCGAGAAGTCCCGTCTTTTTGAGCGCCGCGAGTCTACACGGGCTGTCTAGTGTGTTTGGGTTAGGCAATGACGGGATACGGAGGGGTTGGGATAGTACTTTATGGACGAACATGCCTCCCGTCGGGCCACGGGCTCAGCCGGCCAAATCGGGCTGGCCGCCTCGCGATCACATGGGCGCTACTCCTCGTATTCGTCCGAGCCCTGCACCCAGAGGAATGACTGGATGTCGATCATATCCCGTGGCCGCAGATCGCGCAGATCGCTGGACACGATGTCGGCACGCGACGAATGCTCCTCCGATCAGGCGAAGGGCGCGATTCTCACTCCACCTGGCGGAGTGGGGCGAGGTCTGGCCAGAGGAAGTACGAGCGTAAAAACCGACCCCTTCCCAAGAACACTCCTGAGTGTGATGTCGCCGCCCATTCCGCGCGCGAGTCCCTGACTGATGGCGAGGCCGAGGCCCGTGCCGTTAGTAGTTCGGGTAAGGCCACGATCAAGCTGGACGAATGGCTCGAACACGGCGTCGAGCTTGTCAGGTGGAATGCCGGCTCCGTTATCCTCTACGTTGATGGAAACTGTGCGCTCACGTACCGCGCACGAAACGCTTATGCGGCCACCGGGCTCAGTGAACTTCACCGCGTTCGAGACGAGGTTGATCATGATCTGCCTGAGCTTGTCGGGATCGGTGCGAGTGAAGACGTTCATCGTCGGCATCTCGCACTTGTAGTCGAGCGATTTGGCGCGCGCGAGGGAGCTGACTACGTCGTCGAGGTCCGCGAGGATGGCGCGCAGCGGAACGTCGATCAGCTCGAACTTCACTTCCGTCGCCTCGAGCCGGGTGAAATTGAGAATGTCGTTGATGATGCCAAGGAGATGCTGCTGGCTCCGTTTGATGCGAGCGAGGTCCGATTTCTGGGCGTCGGTGAGCGAACCGCGTATCTCCATCTCGAGGAGCTCCACATAGCCACCGATGGAGTTGAGCGGAGTACGGAGCTCGTGGCTCATCACGGCGAGAAACTCCGCCTTCGAGCGGTTCGCGGCGTCGGCAGCCTGCCACGCTTTTCTCGCCTCGCTGATGACGCTGCGCAGCTCCTCGTTGGTGAGAGCGAGCTCCTGGGCGAGCTCACGCGCTTCATTCTTCTGGTGCTCCAGCTCTCGCGCCTGCGTCTGGAGCGTTTGATTCGTCTCCTCGAGCGCTGCCATGCGCGCAGCCGCGAGCTCGCGATGATGCGACAAGCGCACAGCGCGAAATACTGCGTTGACCTTGGAGAAGGCAAATGGCATTTGGCACCCGTGATCCGGGTCACTTTAGAGACGATTTTTTCTACCCGTGGGAGACAGTAGAGTACCGGATGAGTTCGGGAGGGCGCGGCAGAAGCCAATAACGCAGATTTGTGATATTCCGCTGGTGTCCGCCGTTCCGGACTAGTCCGGGTACACATCGCGTGTATCTTGAAGTTGTTTTGCGACCCGGTAGCTCAGTTGGTAGAGCAACGGACTTTTAATCCGTAGGTCGTGGGTTCGAAACCCACCCGGGTCATTCCCCCAAAAGGAGAGACAGCTGTCGAAAGGTACGATCGGGATTCTGACGGGTGGTGGTGATGTCCCCGGGCTGAATCCGGCTATCAGAGCTATCACTATTCGCGCGCTGCGCGACGGACATCGGGTTGTAGGAATTCGACGCGGCTGGGGAGGTCTCGTCGATTATGTGCGCGACGAGAAAGCCGACAACAGCGAAAACGTTCAGGTGCTCACCGAAGCGATCGTCAACCGCGCGGGTCGTACGGGCGGGACCTTCTTGCACACGTCGCGCGTTCGGCCCAGTCACCTGCCCCTCGGCAGAGTGCCAGCGCACGTCACCGGCTATGACCAGCCGATCAACGATACCACCAAGAACGTTCTCAAGAATCTCGAGCACATCGGCATCGACGTGCTCATTCCGATCGGTGGCGACGATACGCTCAGTTATGGAAAGCGGCTGCACGACGAGGGTGTGCACGTCGTGGCGATTCCGAAGACGATGGACAACGACGTCTATGGCACCGACTACTGCATCGGCTTCAGTACGTGCGTCACGCGTACCATAGAGCTCACACATCGTCTCCGCACGTCGGCGGGATCGCACGAGCGGTTTCTCGTCATCGAAGTGTTCGGACGCTACGCCGGGTTCACGGCGTTGCTTCCCACTATGGCGGGCGCCGCGGACCGGTGCGTGATTCCTGAGCACCCTGTTGATGTCGACCAGCTCGCGCAGCTGCTCATCGAAGATCGTAAACGTAATCCGAGTCGATACTCGGTCGTGCTCGTTTCCGAGGGTTCGCAGCTGGCTTCCGAGAAGGGAATGAGCTTCGAAGGGACGGAGACAGACATGTTTGGTCACCGCAAACTGGGGGGCATTGGCGAGCGCATTGGTTCGGCGCTGAAGGAATTATCCCCCAAGTACAACCAGGGCCGGCGTGTCGATGTCGTCAATCAGAAGCTCGGTTATCTCGTCCGCTCGGGCGACCCGGATGCCCTCGATTCCATTGTTCCGATGGCGTTCGGAAACCTTGCGCTCGACCTCGTTGTGAAGAAGCAGTACGGGCGCCTGGTCAGCATTCACAAGGGATTCTACGACAGCGTCCCGCTCAGCAGCGTGACATCCGACAAGAAAATCGTCGACGTTCCGAAGTACTACAACACGGACCGGCTCCGGCCGATCTACGAGTTCGACGGCGCGCCGCTATTCATCATGACCAGCGACTGAGCCGGACTCGTGAGCGCGCGCATCAAGCAGCGGCCTGATGTCGCTCGGGCACTTAACGCGCTCCGGAAGATGGTGCGCGGTCTTCGCTCGTCCGCCGAGGCTGTCGAGCGCGACCTTGGTATCAGCGCGGCGCAGCTGTTCGTGCTCAGGG
This sequence comes from Gemmatimonadaceae bacterium, assembly GCA_050733435.1. Lineage (GTDB taxonomy): Bacteria > Gemmatimonadota > Gemmatimonadetes > Gemmatimonadales > Gemmatimonadaceae > UBA4720. The sequence goes on from JBOHTB010000013.1 coordinate 21,681, forward strand.
AGCTTGCGCTCGTACCCGAGCGCTCGGTCAAGGACCTCGCGGAAGTCACTATGACGACCCACAGCACGGTATCCCAGGTCGTGGGTCAGCTGATTGCAAAACAGCTCGTCACGCGGACGACGGATGAGCGCGACGCCCGTCGATCCGTGCTTCGTCTTACTCGTGGCGGTGGCGACCTGTTGCGGCGCGCGCCCAGGGCAATACAGGAAGACCTTGTCGACGGCTTCGGGATTTTGCCCAGCGCGGATCGTCGAAGCCTGGCAGAATGCCTGGAGAAGTGGATTGTCGCGTCCGGCCTTTCTGGCGAGCAGTCGACGATGTTATTCGAGAAGCCGCTCCTCACCGTCCGGAGGTTGCGCCGGCCCGGGCAGAAGAAGCCGAACAATGCCAGGTCAAGAGCGAAGGGGCGGAAATAAAAAAGGGGCGTCGAGAGACGTCCCCTTTTTATTCCAACCGCTTATCACCTGATTAGGTGCAGGTGATCACACCAGCTGTCGTGACGCCATTGTCACAGGTCTTCGCCGAGAGCGAGTGGGTCGCTGTCGCCGTCCACGAAGGCGGCGGGCCAGTGACTGCAGTCGCTATGACCGTCACGTTCTGCGACGGAGTGAAACCATTCAGCGGCGTGGCATTGTCTGCCGTACCCGAGAAGTACGCACCATTGTTGTCGGCGGCATACTGCTCTTCATACGTAGCGAGGTTACGAAGGTCAGACTTCATCGCGGCGACGTAAGCCTTGTCCTTCGTGTTCGCGAACTTCGGAATCGCGATCGCGGCAAGAATGCCGATGATGACGACCACGATCAGAAGCTCAATAAGGGTAAAGCCCTTTTTGTTGGTGAGCATGTGTTCCCTCCAGGAGATTGTACTGCTTTGCTTCTGAAGCATTGACGATTTTCTCCTCTGCGCAGCAACCCAAAACCGTCGGTACCGACATACAATTTTTGTCACGATCGCGTCATGCGGTGACGCTATGATATCGGTGCTTTTTCGGGGAGGGAAATCGCGGGCTTTTCCGGAGTAATCGCTTCGGACGTGCCGTTTCCGTTCTCGAGAGTGGCCAGTGACGAGAGCTGGATTCCACTCTCGACCTTACGCATCATTGCCACGAAGACGTTCGCTGCGTCCGGCTCGAACTCCGTCCCCGACCTTTCCTCCAGGTACTTGAGCACGCGCTCCGATTCCCACGCGTCACGATAGGGTCGCCGGGTCCGCAGCGCATCGTACACATCGCAGACGTGTACGAGCTTGCTGGCTTTGTGACAGTCCCGCCGGTAGTGGTGCGTCGGGTAGCCCTGTCCATTGATCATGATGTGGTGCTCGTGCGCCACGGCCGCTGCGAGATCCAGCTTGCGTCCACTGGCGATGATCAACTTGGCGCCGTCGACCGGATGCTGCTGCATCACTTTCCGCTCATCATCGGTGAGTTTCCCGGGTTTGTTGAGGATGTCCTGCGGCACGTTCACCTTGCCAAGGTCGTGCAGCAGGCCGGCGATGCCGAAGGTGCGGACATCCTGAGCGCCCAGCCCCAGAGATTCCGCAAGCGCCATCGTCAGCACGGATACGTTGAGTGAATGCGTCGTCGTGTACTCGTCGAATTCCTTGAGCTGAAGGAGTGGAAGAATCATCTCCTGGTCTCCGTGCATGGCCATCGACAATGACCGCACGACAGCTTCTGCCTCCGCCAGCGGCAGCTTCCCGCGCTCCTGAATCTCCTTGTGCATCGAGACTATCGAAGCCGCTTCCTCGCCGAGCGCGTACGAGATCGTAGCAATCGGTGCCTCTGCCTCGAGCGTCTTCTGCAGCTCTTTCGAGTCGCCACGAATTCCGAGCGCGCCGACCTTGATGCCGGTGGGCCGGGTTGGTCGCGATTCGCTTGTGTCGATCACCGATAGCGTGATCCGCGCCATCATCTCCTCGAGAAACTCCTCGTATTCCTCGCGCGTGACGTTGTTCGCCAGCTCGATTCGCTGGACTCCCGCGTGCGCCAGACGCGAGCCCCATTCCCAGTCGCCGAGCTCGCGCAGTGGAGTGTCGCCATAGATGGTCTCCTCGCCGAGGAATGAGAACCGCGGCGTCGGATCGTGTTCCTGGAGGTCCCGAAGGCAGCGATAGGACCGATCGACTGCGCGCTCGCGGGCGGGGTGCCCCTCGTTGTAGAGAGCCATCGTCGAGACGGCCTGGCCAAACGACACGAGGTAGCGAATGGGATCACTCATGATTCGCCCTTGGCTTCGCCTCCGCGCCGCGGGACCGCGATAGCTTAGCCCGGACTTCGCTCTCCTTGCTATCCTCCGCGAGGCGGAGCGCCTGTGCAGCGTCAGGGTCATCGCGCCAACCGGATGCGATCATGCCGAGCGCCGCCAGCATCTCCGGGGTGGATTGGCGCAGCTTGGGGCGTCTCGACCAATGCGTCTCCGTGACGACAAGCCCTAGCAGCCAATGCAGAATCTCCGGAGAATGCCGCTGACCGATGACACGGATGCACATGGTGCGAAGCTGGGAGTCGAGATCTCCGGCATCGACGCGCTGCCGCATCAGCTCTATTGCACCGTCAGGACACTTTTCCTGCGTCGCGGTGAGCCCCACGAACACGACGCGGTCGTCTTCGTCGCCCAGCGCGGTCATCGCGACGGCGTCGCGTGCCTCCGGGTCTCTTAGCATAAGCTTGACCGCCTCACGGCGAATCAATGGCTCAGGGTTGAGAAGGAAATCGCTCGCGGAAAAATTCGGGGGGAGCGCGCTGAGGCGACTGAGAAATGCGAGCAATTCCCGCTGAACTGCAGGCGGCGCGCCCGCTGTGCGAGCCGCGACCGCGGGTCCCGCGGAGTCACCGAGGGACTGGATGAGTTCGTAGTACTGCGACCGGATCTTGGCATCGTCCGAAACCATCGCGGCGTCAATCAGGCCATGGACTGCGGATCTTCCAAGACGTTTCGCGAAACGGCCCACGAGCGGGATATCCACGCGCTCCTGTGCAAGCAGCACCTCGAAGGCTTGTTCCTCGCGAAGAAAATCCCAGAGCGGCGATCCCGTGTCCTCGCTTGGAGCGAGCTCGAGCAGCATCATCAACAAGTCGATCCGGCCAGAGTCGAGCAGCGCGCGCATGGCATCGCGCACCTGTGGCCCCATAGCACCGACCTCGATCGCGATCTGGATCATTCGCTCCGGCTCGCACTCAGTCGGTACCGCAGGCGATGGCCCTCCGCCGTTGCCTCGCGAGCTCGACATTGTCTCCAGAACTCGCCGGTAGCCTTCCGGATTCGGGTCGTCGAGACTCCAGTCGTCGATGAGCCTCCTCATGACATCGCGCACAGTCGGGTCGGTTTTGCTCCGCGCACCCCCCGACGATGGATGGTGAGCCAGCTTCGACAGCATTCTAAGCATCGAGTGGGAAACGGTCTGGCCCTCCGCCGCCGAAGCGGCTTTTACGAGATCGATTACCGCTTCCACCGTTATCCCTTGCGAGGCGTCGAGCAGGAATTTTCTGCGCTGGCTCCGATCGCCGCCCATTTCCAGAAGTTTTTCGAGCGTGGATTTCTTGAGCGATCCGACCAATCGTGACACCCTGCGCTGAAGTCCCGCCGCCTCCGCCCCATCGGCGGAACGCAACTCTTCACCGATCTGCAGCAGGTAGCCGACGATTACCTGATCGTACGCTTCCTCGCGCTGATGCTCGTCGATGGCGCGCGCGACGGTTGCAGGTTCGAGTGCCGCGCTGTCATCGCTGTCGGTGATCTGGCCAGCCGCAGACGTGTCCGAAACGAGCGCCGCGCGCGCGAGACCTATCCAGAGCTGAGTCGCGCGGCCGGCCGCCATCTGATCCGGATTCGCACCTTCCGCGGTCGGATCGTCTTCGATCAGCTGCAAGCGATCATACGTCAGAGGGAAAAACCGCACATGCTCCCAAAGCTTGCCCACCCGCTCGAGATCGTGACCAATTGGCTTTTCGCTTCTGACAGGATCCACCGCCAGAGCGGCGAGCGCCTCCGCCAGCTCGTCGCGATTCATGCCGCGCACGAACTTTATGGCCCCGACATGGTGCTTGTGCAGGCGCTGGGCGAGCTCCTTCAGCACCGGATTCAATGGGTCCGTTGCAACGCCCTCGATAATGAGCTGTCGCCGTGCGACACCAATCGAGAGGGAATCCCGATGATCGCTGAACAGGAGGCCGAGGCGGTTGGCGACGCCATCGATCGCGACATCGAGCAGGGGATGCTTGCTCGGATAGATCGCGTGCTTGTTGAGAGTGATAGAGAACTCCAGCAGAAAATCCGCAAGCTCGCGCGAGAGCGTGGTGACACCCGGTCGGGGCGTCCCGGAAGAGGGCGGGGCAGACGGCGGTGCTGTCTGGGCTGGAGTCGTCATGTTCGAGGCGCGCGGCGCCTCAATTTGAGAAGCGGTTAACTGATTGTCTCCAAGAGACTTGGATCCCATGCATGTCGTCACCAGTTCATCGTCGAAGTTGCCCTCTCGTTAGGCTAGGTTTTGACGATGTCTGGTGACACATACTCGACGCGCTGGAGGGTGCTCGCGTTACTGGGAATCGCGGAGCTTTTCGGCATGTCGCTCTGGTTTTCCGCAAGCGCCGTTTCGCCGCAACTCCGCGCAATCTGGGGACTCACTCCAGCGGAAACCGGTTGGCTAACCACCATCGTGCAACTGGGTTTCGTTTGCGGCACAGCCATCATCGCCGTGCTCAACCTCGCGGACGTGATTGCCGCTCGACGGCTCTTCAGCGTTTGCGCCTTTCTCGGCGCTGCCGCCAACGCAGCGATTCTCGCGGTCCCGGGTTATGGGGCCGTGCTCGCGCTCAGATTTCTGACGGGATTTTTTCTCGCGGGAGTCTATCCACCGGCGATGAAGATGGTCGCAACGTGGTTTCGCGCTGAGCGGGGACTCGCGATCGGAGTGATAGTCGGCGCGCTCACCGTCGGCAAAGCCACCCCGTATCTGGTGCGGGCCATTCCGCACGTTGGACTACGACCCGTCGTGCTGACTGCGAGTGTGGCAGCTCTGTTCGGCGGACTCATAGTGGCGATTGGTTACAGGGACGGCCCATTCCCTTTCGCATCGCGCCCCTTTTCCTGGAAGCACGTGAGCGACGTGATCCACGTCCGGGAATGGCGTCTTGCAACGACCAGCTATCTAGGCCACATGTTCGAGCTTTACGCTTTCTGGACGTGGATACCGGCCTTCCTCGCGGCAAGCCTCGCCGTCAGCGCGGGGCGTCCGTTCCGCGCGGCGCGGGTCGTCTCGCTCCTCGCATTCACGACGATCGCGATCGGAGGCGCGGGCTGCGTCTGGGGAGGATTGTTCGCCGACAAGCGGGGCAGGGAGCGCCTCGTTACGATCTCGCTGTACATGAGCGGGGCCTGTTGTCTGCTAAGCGGCTTTATCTTCGGACGGCCGTTGTGGGCGCTCGGCGCGCTTGCCATGACGTGGGGCTTTTTCGTCATCGCGGACAGCGCTCAATTCAGCGCGCTCGTCACGGAGGCGGTGCCGGCGCACACAGTCGGAACAGCGCTCACCATTCAGACGTCGCTCGGATTTCTTCTGACGATGCTGCCGATGCAACTGGTGCCGATCGTCGCGCAACACACCGGATGGCGCTGGGCATTCGCTCTGTTGGCGCTTGGCCCGGTCGCGGGTATCGCTGCGATCAGAAAGTTCGTAGCTTCGCGTTCACCGGCGACGGGAGCCGTCAACTTTTCCGGCGCAGGCTGAGCCGAACTGGAGAACAGCCGTGAAAATGTACACAGAGTTCAGGGAATTTCTGCTCAAGCAGAACGTGGTCGCGCTTGCGATCGCCGTCGTCGTCGGTACCGCGCTCAATGCTCTGGTCAAGGCGATTGTCGATGATTTCATCATGCCTGTCATCGTCGCGATCGGGCCCGGAGGGGAATGGCAGAAGGCGACGTGGACGCTCGGCTCGGTCAAGTTCGGCGTCGGCGACTTTGCCTCCGCGGTGATCAACTTCATCATCATCGGCTTCGTCGCGTGGCGGATTTCCAAGATTTTCATCAGGCCCGTCGCGGAACCCGTGAAGAGTCTGTGTCAGTTCTGCAGAATGACGATAGATCCGGTTGCGTCGCGGTGTCCGTACTGCACCAGCGAGGTGGCGCGCCCGTAGAACGACTACTCTGTGTGCGCGTAGCGCGTCAGATTCCCGAGGGGAAGGTCTCCGGCGGCTCGACCTCGTGCCAGCGCTCCGGTTTCTCGAGTGGCTCGAGCGCGCGGGTCTCGTCGATATGGAAGACCGCATCGAACTGGTCGCGCATGTTGGCTCGAAAATAATGACTGATTCGCTCTGTCTCCGGCCGGTAGACGACTCCGATAGCACGCTCGAGCCGTGGTCGAGAAAGAAGCGAGGTGTGTCCAGCGCCGTTGCGCAGATTCACAAAAAACCGCGGCAGCCCGGTTTCGTGGAAGCCAAGCTCGTAACTATCGGGCAGCGCGGGACGAACGCGTTTGCGCTCTCCGGGGTCGTCCCAATCGGTTGCCGCTGTGACCGTCCCCGTGTACGTCGTGAAGCCAACGAGGACCGCTTCCGAGTCGTACTTCTGTCGTAGCAGCTGACCCACATTGAGCTCGCCGCGCGATCCCATCTCGGTCGCCCGCGCGTCACCAAGGTGAGAGTTGTGCGCCCACAGTACGATCTTCGGCTCTCGTCCCTTTCTTTTGAGGTAGGCGACAAGAGCGTCGACAGTCTCCGCCATGTGCGTATCGCGGAGATTCCACGAGGACTTGCGACCCCGAAACATCGACCGGTAGTACTCCTCCGCGTCCCTTACGAGTCGTGCGTTTTGCTCGGCGTCGAAGAAGTCGTCGCCATCTTCGTGGCTCCGCATGGTCAGAGCATTCCTCTGCAACTCGACGAGCTGGTTCACTGCCTCGTCCTCGCAGGACTTCGAAAGATCGAAGCTCGCGACGTAGCCATATGCCTGGCTGTCCTCGCCGAAATGCTCGAAGCACTGGTAGCGGTATCTCGCGCGCATCGCGGCTTCCGGATCTACCCTGTCCAGATAGTCGAGAACAGCTCCGATCGAATTGAAGAGACTGTACAGATCCAGACCGAAGAATCCGGTCCTGCCTGCATCCGGACGGGTCGCGTTGTAGTCACGGAGCCATTGCACAAAGTCGAGCACGACCGTGTTTCGCCACATCCACGTCGGAAAGCGCTCGAATCCGCTCAGAGCAGTGTCGGCGTCACGGTCCTCTGATCCGCCGCGAACGTACCGGTTGACCCGGTAGGCATCCGGCCAATCGGCCTCGACTGCCACAGCGCTGAATCCTTTTTCAGTTATCAGGCGCTTGGTGATCTCGGCACGCCGCTCGTAGAAGTCATGGGTGCCGTGCGAGCCCTCGCCGAGCAGGACGAAACAGGCATTGCCGACGAGGTCGAGGAGAGGACGATAATCGGCTTCGGTACCCTCCAACGGGTGCGCCAGCCGCCGCAGATCACCGGTATCCATGCTGAAAGCAGGTCGCAATCAGCGAACCATTGCGGCCGAATGCGACGATATCCCGGGCGGCACAAAACTCGCGCTTGTAGAGGTTAACGAATGCCAATCAGCTCCAGTATGAAGTCCGTAAAAGTCGACGCTACCAAGCCCGTTCTTGTCGATGGCGATGGCGAAGTCCCGGACACCGCTTTCCGCGACACGATTCCCCGGCTGCAACCCGGCGAGGAGTATTTCACTCGCGCCTTCGCGGTCGTCGCGTGGCTCTACGGACTTTACTGGATAACGTGGCGGTGGACCGCGTCCCTGAACCCCCACGCGATTGTTTTCTCCGTGGTTCTGGTGCTGGCCGAGACGTACGGCTTGATCAGCTCGCTCCTGATGATCGCGACGGTATGGAAGCTGAGTGACCGTGAGCCGCCCCCCGCGCCCAAGGGACTCGATGTCGACGTTTTCATAACGAACTACGACGAGCCGCTGGAGGTCCTGCGTCGAACGGCTATCGGAGCGCGCGCCATTCGATATCCTCATCGCACCTTCATGCTCGACGACGGAAAGCGCGAGGAAGTGAAGGCGATGGCGGAAGCGCTGGGAATTGGCTACATCCGCCGCGAAGGGAACGCGCATGCCAAAGCTGGGAACCTGAACAACGCGTTCAAGGTGACGAAGGGCGAGTTCATTCTGCAGCTGGACGCGGACCACGTCCCCCTGCCGAACATCCTCGACCGCCTCCTTGGCTACTTCGAGGATGACAAGCTCGCGTTCGTGCAGTCGCCCCAGGACTTCTACAACACGGACTCATTCACCCACGTCATCAACGAGGAGCATCGAAGCCTGTGGGAGGAAAACCGGATTTTCTTTTCGCTACTGCAGCCGGGGAAGGACACCTGGAACGCCGCGTTCTTTTGCGGAAGCTGCGGAGTGTTGCGGAGAAAGGCGTTCGACGAGATCGGCGGATTTTCTACCCGCACGGTCATCGAAGACATGGAGACTTCCATCGTGCTGCACGGGCGTGGCTGGAAGTCCATTTATCACGGTGAGACTCTCGCGTACGGGCTCGCACCAGCGTCGGCTCACGCGTACCACGTCCAGCGTCTGCGGTGGGGACAGGGTGCGATGCAGATATTGCGGAAGCTCAGCCCGTTCACTTACCCGGGGCTCAGCGTTCCACAGCGACTTGCCTACTTTAGCGCCACGTCGACGTACTTCGAAGGAATTCAGAAGCTGATTTTCTATCTGGCGCCAGCGTTGTTCTTCTTTACCGGCTGGCTCCCCGTGCGCATCACCAACGCGCAATTATTGACGCGACTCATTCCGTACGTGCTGCTCAGTATCATTTCGTTCGAGCTTCTTTCGCGCGGCTCGGGATGGATACTCATCTCGGAGCGGTATATGATGGCGAAGTTCTGGACTTACATAAAAACGTATCCAGCGCTGTTCACCAAAAAGCTTCTGAAATTCAACGTCACGCCCAAGGGGACCGGTGACGTTCCATTCGAGACGTACGCGCCGCAGCTCTATCTCCTCATCGTCTCGGTGGCGTCGGTGATCTGGGCGACACTTGCCTACCACTTCGGCTGGGTGAACTATCACGCGAAGGGCTGGTCGTCGGTCGCCTTCTGGCTGAACGGTTTCTGGATCTGCTGGAATGTCTATTTCGCCGGCTACGTCGTGTTGCAGAGCAGGTCGTCGCGGCAGCAGCGCGTAGATCACCGCTTCATCGATTCATTCCCGATCACGCTGAGTGCGACGGATGAGGAAGGCAGGCAGTACGAGGATCTGCTTGCGCTCACGCAGGATCTGAATCCGGTCGGAATGGCGTTCCGCGCATCGTTCGCGCTGCCGGAGAAGACAAGAATCAAAATGGCGCTGCCGCTGGCGAGCGGCCCCGTCGATGTGAGCGGACGCGTGATGCACATCGAGAAGAGTTATACGGGCAACAACGCGATCTACACGCACGGTGTCCAGTTCGATGATCTTCCGCTGGAGACGCGGGACGCGATCGAGCTTCACTGCACTCATCACTCGGTGCCGATGTGGCGGATGAAATACCGGCAATCGCTAAATCTTTTCAACAAAGCCACCGAAATGGTGGCGAACAGCCGAGGCGAGAAGCGATTCTCCGTGCAGCTGCCTGCGCGCGTGACGGTTGAAGCCCAGGGCGAGGAGATACCCGCGGAAGGCCTCGCTCTCCTCGAGGATGTGAGTCAGCGTGGAGCGCGCCTCCTGATGGAGGCTCCCGTTCCGCCCGACCGGGTCGTGAGCTTTGACGTTCCGGGGACGACGTTCTCAGGCAAGGGGCGCGTCGTTTTCAATCGCACGCTCGAGACGCCAATGAAGGTGAGGTTCGTAGTCGGTCTCGGACGTCAGGTGCCGGAGTCCAGGTTCAGGACCTGGACGCGCGAGTGGCGCACCATCGCCTTCGGCCAGGTAGATCAGGGAGCAACCCGCTAGACCCCAAGCTGGCTCACAAAATCGGGCGTTCGTACATTTGCGCGGATGCCCAGGACTGAGCAGGCCCCGCTCGTCGGAAGAGACGCCGAGCTCGCGCTATTGAATCGCACGATCGACGAGGCGGCCGGCGGTGCCGGCCGCACGATCTTCGTAACCGGCGAAGGCGGGATCGGGAAGACGCGACTGGTATCAGTTGCCGCGGAGCGCGCCTCGCAGAGAGGGTGGAAGGTCGTCACAGGCAGGTCTTATCCTGTCGAGTCAGGCGTGCCATACGCACTTTTCGCCGATGCGCTGCTCCCGGTGGTGCGAAGCCTCGACCAATCGGCGCTGACAGTCCTGACCCGGGGCGGCGCAACGGAGTTGGGTTACATCTTTCCGAATCTTGCCAGCCCAACGGAGCGCGAACGTTCTTCGACTGGCGCGGCGCCGTCTGAGCTGAAGGCGCGACTTCTCTGGAATTTTTCGCAGTTTGTCGGGCGACTCGCGGCTCGGCAACCGCTGCTGATCGTTCTCGAGAATCTGCAATGGGCCGACGCTTCGTCACTCGAGCTTCTGCATTTCGTCGCGAGGCAGATCGCCGGTCAGAAGGTCGTCGTGCTCGGCACTTACAATGAAACGGAGCGGGATCTGAATCCCATGCTCCGCACTACTGAGCAATCCCTCGTCAAGCTCGGACTCCTCACGGTCGAGAGACTCGGCGCGCTGGGACAACGAGACGTCGAAGACGTCGTTCAACAAACTTTCGGAATCGACCGCGAGAGCAGCCGCCGTTTTTCCGCGATGCTTTACGACTGGACTCGCGGGAACCCGTTTTTCGTGGAGGAGACCCTCAAGTCGCTGACTGAATCGGGAGCATTGAGCCAGCGGGGAGGGCGGTGGATCGGCTGGGACATGGAGAGCCTCGAGCTGCCATTCACGATCCGGGACGCGATTAAAGCTCGCGTCGAGCGACTTTCTGCGAGCGCACGGACGTTGGCGAACTTCGCAGCGGTTATCGGGACACGCGCGTCGCACGAGACTCTTGCGGCGGTCGCCGGTTTGAAAGAGAAGGAGCTCATTTCCGATCTCGAGGAGCTGCTTGCTCAACGAGTGCTCAACGAGACCGGGAGCGTCGATGACATCTGGTACGACTTCACTCATCCGCTGCTGCAGCAGGTGATTTATTCGGAGCTCGGGCAGGCGCGAGCGCGAAGCCTTCACGCCACTGTTGCGGAGACACTTGAGACCTTCTACGGCAAGGCCGCCCTGGCGCACGCAGACGAGCTCGCGTTTCACTTCGCCCGCGCGCATTCCCCAACGCTGGGTCGCAAGGCCGTCAAGTACCTGTACGCGGCCGGACAGGCGGCGATTCAGAAGTACGCGAATCGCGAAGCCGCGAACTACTTGACCGCAGCTCTCGACCACCTCGATCGAGATCCGGAGATCGGCGATCTGTCGCGCGAAGAGATCGTCTCCACACTGGCGCGCACTCGTCAGCGCCTCGGAGAATACGATGCGGCGATGGAGCTCTGGAAACGGGCTGCCGAAAGCGCCCGGAAGAGTGGACGCACTGATGTTGTTGCCGACATCGAGCATCGGATGGGACTCGCGTGCTACTGGAGCGGACGATACGCCGATGCTCTCCGACACTACGAGGCGGGACTGTCGGCAGCCGGGCCGGGATCCGATCGCGCCACGCTGGTGCGACTGCGACTTGCCAAAGGCATTGCGCTCCAGGATCTCGGTCGCCTCTCCGAAGCCCAGGCCGAGGTCGAAGCCGCGCTCGCGGCAGCCGACCAGGACGACGCACGAAACGATTCGCTGCTCTCGAGGGCGCATCGCGCTTTGTTGCTGCTGTACACGTGGACAGGTCCGCTGGAACTTGCCCGAGAACACGGCAATAAAGCCATCACACACGCTGAAGCCGCACGCGAACGAATGCTCGAATGGACTGCCCACTGGGGCATGGCGCTCCTCGAGGGAGTTTCAGGCGATGCGCCGGCGTTTCTCCAACACCTCGAGGCGAGCGACGCACTCGCTGCCCAAATGCATTCCCCGATACTGCCGCTCTGGTCCGCAGAGCTGCGCGTGCAGTATCACTCGGGAACCGGTGACTGGGACGCGGCGATCGAAATCGCGGAGAGAGCGATTCCGTTGGCAAAAAGTCACAATCAGCGGACACTTCTGCCACGACTCTACGTCTGGTCGGGGCTTATTTATCTGTGGCGCGGTGCGGAGGATAAGGCAAAGCAATACTTCGACGAGGGCTGGAAGCTTGCCGGGGCCGAGAAGGCGGGCTCACTCGAGGGAGCGGGCGAGCGCGCCCTCGATGTTCCGTCGATCGTTCCCGCGCATCTCGGGATGGCGTCGTACCATCTCGCCAAGGGAGATGCCGCCGAAGCGGTCAGAGTCGGAGAAGCCGGTCTCGCCATAGCCGATCGGACGGGATACATGGTCTGGGCACTTCAGTGGCTCCTGCCGACGATAGGCGAAGCGGCGTTGACAGGTCGTCGCTTCAAGACTGCCGAAGCACACCTGCAAAGAATGAGACGTGATGCCGGGCGTCTCAATCATCGTCTGGGCCTCGCGTACGCTGATGCGTGCGAGGGACTTCTCGCAAGATTCCGAGATGGCGACCCGGCCCGCGCTATAACACTGCTGCAATCGTCGGTCGACCAACTGGAGGCGCTTCCGTTTCCCCCGCAAGCGGCGCGCATCCGTCGTCGACTCGCGGGCGCATTTCTCGAAGTTGGCGACCGCGATGAAGCGATGCGACAGCTGCGAAAGTCGCACGACATTTTCGCTCGACTCGGCGCGACGGCGGAGCTCGATGGCACCCGCGAAGAAATGCGCGAGCTTGGCTTGAGGCCGCCCCCGAAGGCCATCACCGGGGGCGTGGCTGGTCTGACGGGAAGAGAGCTCGAGATCGCCCGGATGGTCGCGGCGCGTAAATCAAACAAGGAAATCGGCGCGGCCCTGCAGATATCCGCGCGCACGGTCAGCACGCACCTGTCGAACATCTTCGCGAAGCTGAGTGTGGAGTCGAGGGGTGAGCTTGCAGATTACGTGAGGGAGAAGGGACTTTTCGAGAGCTGAAATCCGGCGCGCACGCTTCGCCGACTAGATTTGCTGAATGATCGAAGACATTCTGGCGGAGCTCGAAGCCGACACGTCGCTCGATGTTGGAAAACAATTCGCGGCGCTGACGGCCAGGTACTTCGAGTCGACACGGCGCGGTGACGGCCAGGTATCGACCCCGCACTCAGCGGAGGAGCTCGCGCTTCGGTTCAATGAGCCGTTTCCGCGGGACGGCCGGCCGGTGAGGGAGATCATCGCGCGGCTCGAGCGCGACGTCATCGCCGATGCGAACAAGTACTACCATCCGATGTACATGGGGCATCAGACGTCCGCGCCGCTTGCGGTGGGTGTCTGGATGGAGAGCGCGATCGGAGCGCTCAACCAGTCGTTGGCGGTTTGGGAAATGTCTCCGACTGCAACGGTGATCGAGCGACAGATTATGAAATGGCTCGGCGGTCTAGCCGGGTACGGCGACGGTGCGGGCGGTACGCTCACCTCTGGTGGAACAGAGGCGAATTTCACGGCGATGCTGGCGGCGAGAAACGCGGCAATCCCCAACGCGTGGGAGGACGGAGTCGGGCTCGATCCGCCGTTCGTGGTCTACGGCGAGCACGCGCATTACGCTGTCACGCGCGCAATCGGCCAACTGGGTCTGGGGCGAAGGAAAGGAATTGCTGTCCCGTCGCGCAATTATCGGCTCGATGTCGACCAGCTCCTGGTTATTCTCGATCGCCTTCGTGCAGAGGGAAAGAAAGTGATGGCGGTGGTGGCCACCGCCGGAACCACAGCGACCGGGTCATTCGACGATCTCGAAGCCATCGGTGAGATCTGCGCGGAGAGAGGCCACTGGCTACATGTGGATGGAGCTCATGGCGCAAGTGCGCTTCTGTCGAGCAGGCCACCGCGCGCGCTTCGTGGCTTGCGGCACTCCAGGTCGCTAGCGTGGGATCCGCACAAGATGATGTTGCTTCCTCTCGCGGCGGGCATGGTGCTCACACGCGATGAGGGTGACCTCGATCGCGCTTTTGCGCAGGCAGCGCCGTATCTCTTCCACGGCGGAAAGTCGGTGGCGGTCATCGATCAGGGAGTGCGCAGCTTTCAATGCTCACGGAGAGCAGACGTTTTGAAGCTCTGGTTCGTGATGCAGCGCTTCGGGTCGAGCGGACTTGGCGGGCTATACGATCATCTTTGCGCCACCGCGCGAATGCTGTACGACGCGATCGAGGAGAGAGAAGATTTCCAGAATCTTCACGAGCCGGAATCGAACATACTGTGCTTCAGATACGTCGGCCCGGATTTCTCATCACGTGCGCATCGCGGAGACGACGATCTCAAACGAATCGATGCGCTTAATCGGGAGCTGCGAGCGCGATACAACCGCGAGGGAACAGGCTGGATCACGGCAACGACGCTCGATGGGCGGGCTGTGCTTAGAGTCACAATGATGAATGCGCGGACGGGCGCGGAGCACGTCCATGCTCTCCTGGATGGATTGAGCGCAAAAGCGAAAGAGATTGTCGCGGGATGAGGCGGGAGGCGGGAGGCGGGAAGCGGGAGGCGGGAAGCGGGAAGCGGGAAGCCGCGCGGCATGCGATGCGGCGCGGCATGCGATGCGCCGCGGCATGCGATGCGCCGCGGCTGCTACACTCCGAATTCCACCGCAAGTCGCTCGTGCCCTGCCCATGCTATGATCGCGGCCAAGAGAAAAACCGTGAGTGCCACGATCGCCATGGAGTGCGCGTAGCTCGTACGCGCCGCGAGCAACGCCTCGAGGTATCCCACTGAGCTGGCGAGGAGTACTCCGCACTGATAGGCGAAGCCAGGTAGAAAACCTCGCACTGAGTCCGGTGACAGCTCGCTGATGTGAGCGGGAATCACGCCCCACGCTCCCTGAACCATGAACTGCATCGCGAAAGCGCCGATCACGAGGCCGACGACTGATTGTGAAAATGCCCAGAGCGGAATCATCACGATCGCGAGAACGAGCGCGAGCACGATCGACCGCCGACGACCGACTCTGTCGGAGAGAAATCCAAAACTGATCCCGCCGACAATGGCACCAATCATGGAGAACGCCGTCAGGGCGGCGCGACCTCGCGGCGAAAATCCCCAGTCACGCTGAAGAAAAGTCGGATACATGTCCTGCGTGCCGTGCGAGACGAAGTTCATTCCCGCCATCAAGACCGTCAGGTAAAGAAACAGCTTCCAGTGCGAGACAATTCCTCGGCCGAGGCTGCTCCAGTCCTTGTGTCGCGTCCGCTCCCACACTTCCGATTCGTGGACGCGGTATCGCACGAACAGCGCGAGCAGCGCGGGCACTCCGCCGATGAAGAACAGCGGTCTCCAGCCCCAATGCGGAAAAATGAAAAAGTAGCAGACCGCTGCGAGGAGGTAACCGGTCGCGTAGCCTTCCTGCAGCAGGCCGGAAAGAATCCCGCGTTTTCCTGACGGCGCTTTCTCCATCGCCAGCGAGGCGCCGACTCCCCATTCGCCTCCCATTCCGATTCCAAAGAGCGCGCGCAGCAGGAAAAACGTCGCGTAGTTGGGCGCAAAACCGGAGAGTACTTCTACGATCGAAAAGAAGACGAGATCGATCATGAGCGGCAGCTTCCGCCCGTAACGATCCGCCATCAGCCCAAAAATGAACGCGCCGACCGGCCGAAACGCGAGCGTCGCGGTAATCGTGAGCGCCATCTCGGCGTCGCTCTTCTGGAAATCTTTTGCAATCGCCGTCAGGGTGAAGACGACGAGAAAGAAATCAAATGCGTCGAGGGTCCAACCGAGGAAGCTGGCAAAGACCGCGGCCCTGTGTCCGCGCGGAGCCGCGCGCGCGATTGACGACGGGCTCAGTGCGTCGACGGTTGCCATGCGCCAATATGGTCGAACCCAACTTAGTTTTCCATTATGAGAGAACAGCTTCTTATCGCGGTGCTCGTTGCCGGGTGTGCTCCGGCCTCGCGCGCAATCCAAACTGCACCAGCTGTCAACACCGCGGAAACGGCGATCGCTCCGGACGCGGTTGCGGACACGCTTCTCGCCGACGTACGGTCGTTCGATTCCACGATTGTGGTGGACCTGCGCTACGCCACGTCAAACAACTTTACTGGCGCGCCGCTGCCCGGCTATCTCGCCAATCACGCGTATCTGCGCCGTGAAGCGGCGCCCGCTCTCGCACGCGTTCAGCGGGATCTGAAGCCACAGGGCCTCGGCCTCAAGATCTTCGACGCGTACCGGCCCGTGCGCGCGACTCTCGCGATGGTAGACTGGACAAAGCGCGTCAACCGTCCTGACCTGCTCAGCGATGGTTATATCGCCAGCCGGTCGCGACACAACCTCGGTCTCGCTGTAGATCTCACCCTCATCGACCTCGCCACGGGGCGCGAGCTCGAGATGGGAACGCCCTTCGATACTTTCTCGTCAGCCGCTCACACCGCGAACGCGACGGGTCTGGCGGCGGCCAACCGCCAGAAGCTGAAGGCGGCGATGGAGGCGGAAGGATTTCTGAATTACGATCAGGAATGGTGGCACTACACCTTCAACGTGCCGAATCCTCTGCGCTTCGACCGTCCGATCCTGTAGCCGGAGTCGCACGCCGGGACATTATTTTTTCCTCGTCTTCCGTGCGTCTCGTTGGCATGGAGAAATAGAAAACCGTTCCCTCATCGGGGAAGTCAGCCCACGCCCGGCCACCCATGGCCGCGATCGTCTCTCGCACGATGCTCAACCCGAGGCCGGTTCCATCTATGCCCGCCTCCGAGGCCTCGTGAGCGCGGAAGAAGCGCTGGAAGAGTCGCGACCGCTTGTCGAGGGGAACACCAAGACCGTTGTCCCGAACCTCCACCACGGTTTCCTGACCGGCCGCGTCCCCGCGAGCTCTCACCGTTGCGCTGACCTCTACCCAGCGCTTCTCCTTCCTGGAATCGGAGTACTTGATGGCGTTCGCAAGCAGGTTGGATAAACAGAGCTCGAAGGCAGCCGCGCTGACGTCGACAGCCGGAAGGTCGGGCGCGAGTCGAATCTCGACTCCACGACTTCGGGCGGTTTCACGTAGCTGGCGCGCGACTTCAGCGGCTGCTTTCGGGAGCTGGACGTGACGCGATCGCCGCGCGTCTTCGTCGAGACGCGACAACTCGACGAGATTCTCGAGCGCGACCTTCATGCTGGCAGAATTGCGCACGATGACTGAGACCATTGTCCGCTGCTGCTCCTCCGACGTATTCGCAAGCTCGAGGATTTCCGCCGCGCCACCAATCGTACCGATCAGGTTTCTCAGCTCGTGGCTGAGTGCGCGGTTGAACGCGCGCAACCGTTGCTCGCGCTCGCTCAGGCGCTCCTTGACGAGACTCAGATAGTGGGTGAGGGTTGCCTGTTGAATTAGCGCTACCGCCAGAAATAGCCTGTGCGCGCAGGCCAGCAGCTCCCCTCGACTGCATGGCTCGTCGATTCCGTCGGCGATGCGCGAGAGAAAGGAGAACAAAACGCCGCCGAAGATCTCGTATTCCTTCAGGAGCTGGTACTCATCGAAGCCTTGGGAAAACCTGAGCTCTCCGAGCTCCATCGCCTTTGCGATGACGGGAATCTCCGCCAGAATCACCTTTTCCGGATTTTCGATGTAGTCAGCAATGCCAAGAATGAGGAGAGGGACATGGTCGAGAAGCGCATCCGTCGGGAAAATCCGATTGGGGTCGAGGCTGACGCGGGCGCTAATCCGGTCGAGCCAGCGCTGCGTCAGGTCATGGCTGCTTTCGCGCATTCGATCCGCCAGAACCTTGGCTAGGATACAGTTCTCGAGTGGGTCCAGCTCCGAATTCTCCTGCGGCGGCAGGGTGTCCATAGTGCCTCCCTGGCGATACGTCGTGCGGCTCAACAACGCAAATTAGGCTCCGTTCCCGCCAGTGCGCCGATTCCCGGACCTTGACATAGGGGAGGGGGGTATGTGCAGATTGCAAACGCAACCCTGCAGTACATTGCCCAGTCAGGAGCACGCACGTGCCCGCTCACTCTGAACCGGAAACGAATAGCTCGGTCACCTTTCCCGTAATGGGAATGACGTGCGCCGCCTGCCAGTCGAGAGTGCAGCGCGCGCTAGCGGGTCAGCCCGGCGTGATCGACGCTTCGGTCAATCTCCTGACCGCCAGCGCAGCGGTGCGCTACGACCCGGGTGCCATAGACCCCGCGCGGTTGGTACAGGCGGTTCGCGCGACCGGCTACGAAGCCGAGCTGCCGGTTCAATTGGAACCGGCCGGACAGACTCTCGAGCGGAGGACAGAGCTGGCCGACGAAGAAGCGCGAGGACTCGCAATCAAGGCGACCGTGAGCGTCGCTGCGGGCATTTTGGCGCTGGCGCTCTCAATGGTTTCCGCAGCCAGCGGTCTCGTGAACTACACGTTGCTCACGCTCACTTCGGTCATCCTGGTCTGGGCTGGACGGGATATTTACAGGCGCGCGTGGAGCGCCGTCCGGCACGGGGGCGCCGACATGAACACCCTCGTGGCACTGGGCACCGGCGCCGCTTTCATCTATTCGTTCGTCGCTACCGTCTGGCCGAGCGTGCTTACCCGAAGCGGAATTGCGCCGAACGTCTACTACGAGGCGGTAATCTTCATCCTCGGTCTCGTGCTCGCGGGACGGGCCATCGAGGCCACGGCTCGACGGAAAACCTCTGACGCCTTGCGCAGGCTCGTGACCCTTCTTCCACCGACGGCGCGGGTCCAGGAGGGCGGCACGGACAGTTGGATTGAAAAACCGCTCGCGGCAGTTGTTCGCGGCGATCTCCTCGCTGTCCGCCCTGGAGAGCGCATCCCGGTGGATGGAGTTATCGCCGACGGAGAAAGCGACGTCGACGAATCGATGCTCACCGGAGAACCGCTGCCGGTTGCGAAGGGCAAGGGAGATCAGGTTGTGGGAGGGACGGTCAACACCACTGGCGCGTTCCGGTACCGCGCCACGAGCGTCGGTGCGGAGAGCGTACTCGCGCGCATTGTCGCGTTGATGGAAGAGGCCCAGAGCTCCCGCGCGCCAATCCAGCGCCTCGCAGACAAAGTGAGCGCGGTCTTCGTTCCCAGCGTGCTCGCTATCGCGATCGTCACTTTCATTATCTGGTATGTGGCAGCGGGGCCAGGTCAACTATCGCACGCGATAGTAGCAGCAGTGTCGGTGCTGATCATCGCCTGCCCTTGTGCAATGGGCCTCGCTGTTCCAACAGCCGTGATGGTCGCGACCGGCCGGGGTGCCGAGCTGGGGCTGTTGATCAAGGGCGGAGAGATTCTGCAGAGGGCGGGCGACGTCAACACGGTCGTTCTCGATAAAACAGGGACAGTCACCGCCGGCGTCCCGGCGCTGGCTCGAGTGATTCCGCTCGGCTCTCTGGGCGAGGCGGAGATTCTGAGCTATGCGACCGCGGTGGAGCGCCACTCGGAGCATCCGGTCGCGGCGGCCATTGTCCGCGCGGGCGGAGCGAGCTCCTCGACTGCGGCGGTCACCGAGTTCCGATCCCATACGGGGAGCGGCGTTACAGGAAAGGTTGGCGGACGCGAAGTCGCCGTGGGAAACGCACAATTAATGTCGACGTTGGGCATCGGCGTCGACACAATAGATAGAGGTCGCCACGAAGTCGCGCCGCCCGGATCGAGCGAGCTCTACGTCGCAGTCGATCGGCGGATCGCGGGGACGCTCGTTGTTTCAGACTCGCTCCGACCGTCATCTCATGAAGCTGTGCGCCGGCTCAAGGAGATGGGCATCGACGTGGTGCTCCTGAGCGGAGACCGAAAAGCGCCAACTGAGTCGATTGGGAGACAGGTCGGAATCAGCACGGTAGTCGCGGAGGTTCTTCCAAATCAGAAGGTGGATGAAATCCGGCGACTCCAGCGCGAGGGGCGAGTCGTCGCGATGGTGGGCGACGGGATCAACGATGCGCCTGCGCTCGCTCAAGCAGATGTCGGCATATCGATGCCGAGGGGAACCGACATCGCCATAGAAGCGAGCGACATCGCTCTCATCCGCGGGGATCTGCGCGGGGTGTCGAGCGCGGTCGCTCTATCGCGAAAGACAATGGCGACGATGAAACAGAATCTGTTCTGGGCGTTCGTGTACAACGTGATCGGAATCCCTATCGCTGCCGGGGCGCTCTATCCGCTCACGCGTCTGATGTTGAATCCCATCATAGCGAGCGCTGCGATGGCACTGAGCTCTGTGAGCGTTGTCGCCAATAGCTTGAGACTGCGCAATGCACGCGTCGCATAGGAGGATCTGATGGCTGGCGATTCCAGGCGCAACGAGCGGGTCCCTGTGATTCCAGGGACCGCCGAATGCGGATGCGGTGTGCGCGATTCCGTCGGCTCCAGAAAAGCCGTCGAAGTCGACCCGGACGTGAAATTGCGAAA
The DNA here is from genome assembly GCA_050733435.1 of Gemmatimonadaceae bacterium. GTDB lineage: Bacteria > Gemmatimonadota > Gemmatimonadetes > Gemmatimonadales > Gemmatimonadaceae > UBA4720. The sequence continues at coordinate 42,037 of JBOHTB010000013.1, forward strand.
CCTCAAACGGTTGCGCCGGATCGAGGGTCAGGTCCGCGGACTCCAGAAGATGATCGAGGGCGATCGGTACTGCGCCGACATCCTGACACAAGTCTCTTCTGTGCACGAGGCGCTTCGCAGCGTGAGCCGCGAGTTAATGAGGAACCACCTGAAGCATTGCGCGACCGGAGCTATCCGCGCCGGGGGACAGCAGGCGGACACGATGTACGACGAGCTCGTCGACCTGATGTACACCCACAGCCGGTGAAACTCGCGTTGCGGCGGTACACCCACGAAGTTGAAACCTCGCGCTCTTGCCTTCGTATTGTACTAATGTTATAGTACAAGCGCACAATGCTCAAGCTCAATGTCGATACCACCAGCCCGACTCCGATTTATGCCCAGCTGGAGCGCTCCATCCGGGCAGCAATCGCGACCGGGGAACTCGAGGCAAACGCGCAGCTCCCGACGGTTCGGCAGCTAGCGGTCGATCTCGCGGTCAACGCGAACACCGTAGCACGGGTGTACGCGCAGCTCGAGAGAGATGGCGTCGTGGAAACGCGACGAGGTGTCGGGACATTCATTCGCGAGGCTCAGACGCCGCAGGTGGCGCGGGCTCAACGAGAGCGCGAGCTGCGAACGCTGATCCAACGCTTCATCGGTGACGCTGCGCTTCTGGGATTCACCTTACCCGAGCTGATGACTCAGCTCCGAAACGAGGAGAAGAAATAAATGCCAGGCATGGACGAAGTTCTCGCAGCACGACGCGCCGCGCGGGCTTCACGCGGTCAGGCGCGCACCAACGTCGTAGCAGTTTTCATTTTCATCGTCCTGGTTCTGCTCGGAATCATCATGACGGCGTCGACGCAGAACCCGGCGTGGCTGATCATCGGCATCCTCGCCGCGATCTTCTTCTCGCAATCCCCCAAGATCGCCAAACAGTGGGAGCGCGCCGTCGTCCTCCGGCTCGGCAAGTATACCGGGCTGCATGGACCTGGGCTCTTCTGGATAACGCCCTTCGTCGAGACGGTCTCGATTTACATCGACCAGCGCGTCGTCACCACCAGCTTCGCCGCCGAAGAGACACTGACTTCGGATACCGTCCCGGTGAACGTAGATGCCGTTCTCTTCTGGATGGTCCACGATTCCGAGAAAGCGGCGCTCGAGGTTCAGGACTACGCCCAGGCCGTTAGCTGGGCCGCGCAGACTGGACTTCGCGACATTATCGGGCGGACCTCACTGAGCGAGCTGTTGCGTGGTCGCGAGCGAATCGAGGCGGAGCTGCAGGTGCTCATCGATCAGCGCTCGAATCCATGGGGCGTCACGGTGCAGTCCGTCGAAATGCGGGACATTGTGATTCCATCTTCGCTACAGGACGCAATGTCGAGAGAGGCTCAGGCATCTCGCGAGAAATCGGCGCGAATCATTCTGGGCCAGGCAGAGGTGGAAATCGCGCAGCTGTTCTTCGAGGCCGCGAAATCTTACCAGAACAATCCGACCGCGCTGCATCTGCGCGCGATGAACATCCTCTACGAAGGGCTGAAAGAGAAGGGCGCCCTGATGCTCGTGCCGAGCACTGCGGTAGAATCGATGGGACTCGGCGGACTGATGGGGGCGGCAGCGCTTCGACAGCAAACCCTGAGCGGCGAAACTGATAGCAAGACTGCTCCGCCTGCGATTTAGCGAAGCGAGATCTAGCGCACCGCGTCCTTGGTTCGCTGACCAGCGCCTAGTGATGGAGTCTGCCCTTCAGAGAGCAGCTTCGTCACGAAGCGCTGGCCTTCGGAGATCCGCTCGATTTCAACCGCAATCGTATCGACGGCGCTCTCGAGTCTCTCGAGTCGCTGCGCAGTTTCGGTGAGAGCCGCTGGCGGCACCCCAGGTCTGCTTGCCCTCCTCAGCAATGATTTCATCACTCCGAACGCGAGAGGAGCGAGGACGAAGATCATCCCGACTACGGAGATTGCGACTATTTGCCCAGACCCAAGATCCGCAGTCTCCGGATCTCCTCTGCTCTGAGTCAGTCCCGCTGGCATGCTCGAGAGCTGTTGTCCAGTCGTTGCCAAATCCGACTCGAGCTGAAGCTGTCGCTGGTCAAGGAGCGCGAGACGATTGTTCAGTCCTTTGACAGCAACTTCGTCGTGGGTCTGATTTAGTTGCCGGAGCAATGTCGAGCGACGGTCGTCCACCGATTCCAGTTGGTTCGAGAGCTCGGACCGCCTCTGCTTGAGCGCCGCCAGGTCTCGGGAGGACATGGGGGTGGAAATCGAAAATGGCGCGGCGCCCGACGGATTAGTGATCACAATCTGCGGACGAGCGGCCGGGGCTGGAGCCTGAGGAGGGGTTTGCATCGTGAGAACTACGATCGGCTCGGGTGAGAGGTTACAGCGGATTCGATCAATGCCAGTCCGGCTCGTCGCTCAAAGTGTCGACGTGTACGCGGCTCGCCGACGCTACTCCCGACAATCGCTCCCATCCGACCTTGGTGTTCGTGTGTGCCACAGCGATCTCGAAGCTGTCGGGCGCGAACCAGCGAGCGTGATTGAAGTCTTCATCGCAGTCGCAGCCGCCGCCACCGGGTCCCTTCACCACGATCGCGCCGCTCTTGAGATCTCGCACAACAGCGTAAGTCCCGGGATTCTCCGGCGTGCTGTCCTCTCCGACGTACGCCAGGTACCGCCCGTTCGGCGAGACCAGCACGTCTTCGTAGGACGGCCACACATCCGCGGGTATCGGACTTGTCTCGATTCGATGCTGGCCCAGTCGATCACGAAAGATCTCACGCTGGGGAGTCGACGAATCCTCTGAAACCTGCATCAAGCCGATCACGAGAGTGTCGCCGATTACGACCGGGGCCGGGGGTACGACGTTTCTTATAGTGTCGGTGCCCAGAGGAGAGATAACCTCTATTCGGTAGACGATTCCGGTGTCCTGCATCGTTTGCCATGACTCCGTGAATGCCGAATCGAGCACGTTTATCCGCGTTTGATTTCCCTCGTCGCCAGATCCTCCGCACGCGCCCGCAACGGCGACGGCGGTGACAATGCAGCCGAGCAGTGCCTGACGACTATCCATCTTATCGCTCCGCCTCAATGCTGCTGCTGAGCGCACTCGTTTGCGAGTCCGCACCCGCTTTGGTCTCTGCTGTGCTCGGCACAATCGGTTGAAGTCCGGCCGCCTTGAGCGTTGAGTTGAGCGATGGTAGCACTACCAGCGCACCGGTGATCGCGGAGAGCTGCCGATCGAGCTGCGCTGAGAGATCATTGAACACAGTGTACGACTGGCTCGTCGGTTTCGCAGCCGTCCCGCCGACCACGCCGGCAAGCGCCGCAATCTTGTTGTTCAATTTGATCGGGTAATTCAGCGGATCCTGGCTCGATTGATTTTTCACCTGGTAAATCTCGCTCTCGATTGCTGAGAGTCTGTCGGCCAGAGCACCCGCGGACTTTGAGAACGCGGCGCTGCCACTGGCAGGCAGCCGTTTGGTGCGATCGGCAAGTTGCGCCTTCACATTCCGAATGAGTTTAACCGCATCGTTCGCCTGGCTGGTCTTGTCGCGGATGCGCATCAGAAAATCAAACTGCTCGCGCAGGTCTGCGTCTGTCGCTGTCACTCGCGGATCTCGCACGACAGTGAGCGGCTGCGTGTACGTCTGGCCGTTCACCCTCATGCGAACGCTGTAGGTGCCGGGGAGAGCAACGGGGCCGGCGATTCCACCCGCCCAAAATATCATGTTCTCAAAAACGGAAGCGTCGGGATAACGAAGATTCCACGAGAACATGTTGAGCCCGGCCTTGTTGGCAACCCGGGGAGGCGGAGGTCTCCGCGAAGGCGGCTCGTCCGACGCCGTCTCCTCCCCCCGCTCTTCCGAGCGAAGGGTCGTGTCGGGTGCGACGCCAGCGCGACGCAGACTATCGGTGCGCGCCCTTCGGACGCTGTCGGCTCGAATCGAATCTGTCGCGACGAGCGGGTCCTGCTGGCTCGTGAAGCTACGAATCGTTTTTCCACCGGCATCCAGAAAATCGAGAGTGACGACCTGTTTGGGCTGCGCGAGCCAATAATAAACAACCGCACCGGACGGGGGATTCGCTCCGCTCGGATGGCCGCCCGCAGCTCCGTTTCCGCCTCCACCGCCAAACCCCGCGCGATACACCTTCCTGGGCTTGAAGAGATACGCCGGAGCGCGAGGGATCTGTGGCTGCATTTGGCGAAGAGCCGAGAGGTCGTCGAGGATCCAGAATCCGCGACCGTGCGTGGCTGCGATTAGATCGCCTTCCTTGATTGCAAGGTCGTGCACGGGAACGAGTGGAAGATTCCGGCGCAGTGACTGCCATGAAGCGCCGTCGTTGAAGGAAATCCACACCCCGCGTTCCGTGCCGGCGTAAAGAAGTCCGGCTCTCTCCGGGTCTTCCCGCACAACTCGAGTGAATTCCGTCGCCGGAATTCCATTGTCGATGGAAGTCCAGGTCGCGCCGTAGTCGTTTGTCTTATAGAGATACGGCTTCATGTCGTCGAGCTGATAGCGATTCGCCGCGACATATGCGGTGCCGGAGGAAAAGTTCGATGCGTCGATCATGGATATGCGGGACCACTCGGGTAAACCGGCGGGAGTCACGTTCTTCCAGGTCTTACCGCCATCGCGCGTGACGTGGATCAGCCCGTCGTCGGAGCCTGCCCAGATCACACCGGCAGTCCGCGGAGATTCTGCAATCGTGAACACCGTCGCGTAGTACTCGACCGATGTCTGGTCTTTCGTGATCGGTCCGCCCGAAGCTCCGAGTGTTCGCGGATCGTGTCTCGTGAGGTCGGGGCTGATCACCTTGTACGTCTGTCCTTCATCGTCCGACTGAAAAATCACGCTGCTTCCGACGTACATCCTGCCCGGATTGTGGGGCGAGAGTACAATCGGAAAGGTCCATTGGAATCGATATTTCGCATCCGCCGCATCGTGTCCCATGGGGTTGTTCGGCCACGGGTTCACGTCGCGCTCGAAACCTGTCTTGATGTCCTTGTGCGTGAGCAGTCCGCCGTATGATCCGGCAAAGACGACGTCGGGCGAGTCGGCTCGCACAGCGATGTATCCGCTTTCGCCGCCACCCACGTCGTACCAATCGCTGATGTCGATGCCGCCGTTTTTACGACTGGGACCGCACAGCGTGGAATTATCCTGCTGCGCGCCGCAGACGCGATATGGGAAATGATTCGTCGTAACAACGTGATAGAACTGGCCAGTGGCCTGATCCTGCTCGCTCCATGACTTTCCGCCGTTGAACGACACGTTTGCTCCGCCGTCGTTCGACTCGATCATTCGCTGCGCGTCGTTCGGCGCGATCCATAGGTCGTGATTGTCCCCGTGCGGGACGCGAATGGGTCGGAAGGTTTTCCCGTTGTCGGTCGAGCGATACATGCCGGTGTTGAGGACGTAGACGGTGTTCTCATCCTTAGGGTCGGCGAAAATTCTCGTGTAGTACCAGGCGCGCTGACGCAACCGGTGGTCGCTGTTGGTTCGTGTCCAGGTCGCCCCGCCATCCAGCGATCTGAACACACCGCCGGAGTCGGCTTCAACGATCGCCCAGACGTGATTCGGATTAACTGGCGAGATCGCCAGTCCGATATTGCCGATAATTCCTGAGGGAAGCCCGGGATTCCGCGTGATCTCGGTCCAGTGCTCGCCACCATCAGTTGTCTTGAAGATCCCGCTTCCGGCTCCTCCCGACACGAGCTGCCACGGCGTTCGCCAGGCCTGCCAGAAGGCGGCGTAAAGCGTCTCGGGATCTTTCGCGTCCATGACAAGGTCGCTTATGCCCGTGGAATCGTTGCGATAGAGAATTTTTCTCCAGCTCTTTCCTCCGTCCGTCGTCTTGAAGACGCCGCGTTCGGTGTTAGGACCGAAGACGTGCCCCATCGCGCCGACGTAAGCGATGTCAGGATTCGTTGGATGCACGCGCACACGCGAAATCTGCCGGGTCTCGACGAGCCCCAGCGAGGTCCAGGTTTTTCCGGCGTCGTTGGTGCGCCAGACGCCATCCCCGTGAGACACGTTGCCACGAATCGGATATTCGCCTCCGCCGACATACACGATGTCGGGGTTCGACTCACTGATCCCGATCGCCCCAATGGTGCCACCAAAATATTTATCAGTGACAGGCGCCCAGGTGATGCCGCCGTCCGTGGTCTTGAACACACCTCCGCCGGTTGTTCCGAAGTAGTATTCGTTCGGCCGTTTGCTGGAGCCGGCGACTGCTACGCTCCGTCCTCCGCGGTAAGGCCCGATCTCGCGCCACTTGAGTGCGGCGAAAGCAGTGGTGTCATACGCCTGTGAGTTGGGCGAAGCGGCGCGGGGAAGCCGAGCGCCGGGGCTCTGCGAGCTCGCTGAGAGGGGAAGCATCGACGCCGTAAGTCCTGCGCCGACGACGACCGAGCGAAGGGCAAAAAATCTCACGAATCGTTCTCCGACGTACGGGGGATGGACCGCTACTATGTAGCAGTCGAGTCAGGCAAACAGCAAGTACTCAGCGCCGTCTATCCGCACCGCCATCGGAGAAATCTCTCCGCCAACACCGCCCTATCGGAGAAATCTCTCCGCCAACTGCGCCAGCCTCTCGTCGCCCGCGCGCTCGGCGCGGTCGCGAATCTTTTCCACGAAAGGCATGAGACGCTTTTCGCCCCAGTAGTAGCCCGTCGCGAGCTCGGCACTGCCCGTATCGCCGGCTTTCGCAGCCTCGAGCAATGCTTCCGCGGCGGCTTCATCGTAGCCTGGATCGTCGCGGTCCGGCAGCGAATAGCGCTTGCCCGGATCGCCCCAGCTGCCGCCATCTTCTTTCACGAATGCGCGCGACATGTTCATTGCCCTCGACGGAGCTTGCGAAATGTCGCAGCTTTCACGCCGCTATCACGGGACTTGCAGGTTATCGCTGCAACCTAAATGTGGAGGACGAATGAGAAGGGAATCCTATGAGGAGCAGCAGGAGGATCTGGACCCCCATCGCCGCGAGGAGCAGGACAGTGCTGCACTCGAGACAGCCGGACGCCTGCACCAGAAAAGCGTGCTCCTCACCGGGCGCGAGACGAGCACCCAGCTCGACGATCTCCTGACCGCGGTAGATCGCTTCGAGGCGGCCGTGATCGCGAGGGGAGGAGACCTTTTCGTGAACTCGCCAACTTCACATCCCCCGCAGGATCCTGACTTCGTGGTCCCGCAGCGAGTCCCCGGAGAAGACCCGGAATCGTATGCTGCACGAATCAATGACGCGGCAGCGCGATTGGAGCGGGCCGACTACTAAGGGCCTCACCGCGCGGTGAACAACTCGACGAACAGGAGCATCCGTTGGGCGCAGGCAGGCCTGCTGACGAACGCGGTGCTCGTCCTCGTCAAATTCATCGCGGGAATCGTTGGACACGCGAACGCGCTCGTCGCGGACGCGGTCGAGTCGTCGGCGGACATTTTTTCATCGCTCATCGTCTGGATGGGCCTGAGTATAGCGGCGCGCCCCGCCGACGAAGATCACCCCTACGGACACGGTAAAGCCGAGCCGATTGCGGCCGCAGTCGTGTCGCTCATGCTCCTCGGCGCAGCCGTCGGCATATCGGTTCTGGCAATCCGCGAGATCCTCAGGCCGCACCATCTCCCGGCACCATTCACGCTTTTCGTCGCAGCCGGCGTAATCATCATCAAGGAGGTCCTGTATCGTCGCGTGTCGCGTGTGGGAAGAGAAGTTGGCAGCTCGGTAGTCGCGGCCGATGCTTGGCACCACCGCTCGGATGCAATCAGCTCGCTCGCGGCGTTCGTCGGCATCAGCATCGCCCTCATTGGCGGGCCGGGGTGGGAAGCAGCAGATGATTGGGCGGCTCTCGTGGCAGCGATTCTCGTGGCGGTGAACGGCATCCGCACTCTCAGGCCCGCGATCTCCGGGTTGATGGACGAAGCGCCGGATCGCACCGTGAAAGAGCGCGCGGTTCAGGCGGCGTTGGAAGTCGCCGGCGTCCGCAGGGTCGAGGATCTCAACGTTCGCAGCTCAGGACTCGGTTTCTACGTTGACCTTCACGTGAAGGCCGATCCGACCATCTCGCTCGAGGAAGCGCACGAAATTGCCGCCACCGTGAAGTACGCGATTCTGAACGCGATTCCCAATGTTGTAAACGTGCTGGTGCACATGGAGCCGTACAGAGAAGGAAGCGGTGTGACGTCAGACGCCGCGTTCAGTCTGCCGCCCATTTAGACGCCGCGGCTTACGACTGGCGCGTCCATGTACCGGTTTTTCCTCCGCGCTTTTCGACTAGGTGGACACCCGATATCTCCATTCCTCGATCGAGAGCCTTGGCCATATCATAGATCGTCAGCAGCGCGACTGTTGCGGCAGTAAGCGCCTCCATCTCAACACCGGTTGGACCGTTTGTCGACGCCCGGGCGGAGACTCGGAGGCCGCCCAGCACGCGATCGATTTCGATGTCGACGCCGACATCGGAAAGCGCGAGCGGATGGCAAAGCGGGATGAGACCCGCGGTTTTCTTCGCCGCCATGATTCCCGCGATGCGCGCAGCGGCCATCACATCACCCTTTGCCACAGCATTCGCTTCGACCGCGGCGAGCGCATCCCGGTTCATCGTTATCGAACCCTCGGCGCGTGCCATGCGCTCCGTACTCGGCTTCTCGCCAACGTCGACCATGCGCGCACGGCCCGCGGAGTCTGCGTGAGTGAGTTTTTTCATGGATAGATGCTGGAGAATGTCATTTGAGACTCGCAGACAAATCGTGAATCAGCCTGGCCGTTATTGCCTGCGGACTCACGTTTCCGTCTGCGTAGGTTTGCGCCTGAAGAACGGCGTCGACTGCTTTAGTCGCGGACGCAGCCGCAGCGTCATCCTTGTTATGCAGAGCATCTCGAACCCGCTCGCCAAGCAGGTCGACGAGCGCTTCAAGTGTATCGGCGAATGCTCCGCGGGCGCCGGACGAACCCTGTGACAGCGCGGCGGCGTATTGGGGAGGACGGCGCGCTCCAACGGCTGCATCGATGATCTTCCGGGCAGACATCGTCGCCTTCGCGTCATCGTGGCGCGCAAGCAATCGTCCCGGAGCACCTGCCGCGATGCGCACTCGCTCATTCGTGCTCGCTTTCGATTGCTTGTCGAGGGTCTTCTTCACAGTCGGGTCTTCGACGAAAGCGCGGACTTTTGCGTCGGGCAGTAGCGGGACTCTCGCCGTGATGACACGGGACCGGATAGTGGGCAGGAGTGCGCCCGGTTCGCTCGACGTCAGAACTATCGTTGTGTCCGCGGGTGGCTCTTCGAGCAGCTTGAGAAAAGCGTTCGCCGCCATGTCCGCTCCTTCCTGCGGTACCATTCGTTCGGCATCTCCGATTATGAACACCTTGCGACGTCCCATTGCCGGAGACATTGCGGCTCTCTGCACCAGGGAGCGAACGGTTGCTACATAGATTCCCTCGCTGCCCGACGGCGCCGCGTAGAGACCGAAGTTGCCGACACGCTCGGCGATTGCTTCGGCGTAGTCATCACGCACCTGTTCCAGATCGGGATCAGCGTCCTTGAGGCGGGGTCGTGGAAAAACCCAATGGAGATCGGGGTGGGTTAGCTCTCTGACATAGCGACAGGAGATGCAGGTGCCACAAGGCGGATTCTCTTTGGTGCACAGGACCAGTTCAGCCAGCCAGATTGCGAGGCGCTGCTTGCCGACGCCTCGCGGACCCTGGAGAAGGATGCTCGCGGGCAGCGTACCCGCTACGGCACTTGCCGAGAGTCGCTGACGAAGCGGCTCGTGTCCATATAGATCGACGATAGGCACGCCGAAATATGGCGACTCTCAGCTCGCCGGCGTGAGGCGACGCCTCCCGCTTCTCGCCACCACTTCCGCCTCCGCCTCCCGCTTCCCACTTCCCGCTTCCCGCTTCCCGCTTCGCGCCTCCCGCACCTCTTGCCCTGGCACATTTTCTGACTTTGATAGATTGCAATTGGAAGAAATCGTGGACCGCAACAGGAGACAGTTATGGCAGCTCAACTCGCAGGACGCAGAGTCGCGTTCCTCGCTACTGATGGCGTGGAAGAAGTGGAGCTCACCGCGCCGTGGAACGCACTCAAGCAGGCGGGCGCCGAGGTGTCGCTACTGTCCGATAAGACGGGGGAGATCCAGGCGGTCAACCGCGACGAGAAAGCCAACCGCTTTCACGTCGATAGACAGGTGTCGCAGGCGAGCGCGCAGGATTTTGACGCGTTGGTGCTTCCTGGAGGTGTCGCCAATGCGGATAAGCTCCGAACAAACAAGGAGGCAGTCCAGCTCGTCCGGGATTTCATGGAGGCTGATAAGCCTGTTGCCGCGATCTGCCACGGACCGTGGCTGCTGGTCGAGGCGGACGCGCTCCGCGGCAGGACGATCACGTCGTGGCCAAGCCTGGAGACCGACGTCAAGAACGCCGGCGGAGCATGGGTGGACAAGCAGGTGCAGCTTGACCAGAAACTGCTGACGAGCAGAAAACCGGATGATCTGCCTGCGTTTTGTGCGCAGCTCGTGGGGCTGCTGTCGACGGCGATCGATGAGCGCAGGCTCGACAAAATGGTCGAGCAGAGCTTTCCGGCGAGCGATCCGTTGCCGGGTCCGATCGCGCTGGGATAGCGCGCGGAATGGGCATGATCCGGGGTTAGGCCTTTGCAGCGCAAAGTACTTGACAGTCGTCGAACGCCAGCCTAATTTCACTCCATGGCGTACGTAACACCCCTTCACCGGCCGCCCCCGACGGAGCCGCCCGCGTTGCACGCGCGGGCGATGGACAACCTCGCCTTCATTCGCGACACGATGGAGGCGGCTGGCGCATTTACCGCCGTCTCAGGCTGGGGAATGGTTGCGGTTGGCATTATCGCCACAGTCGCCGCCACAATCGCATCTGCCCGTCATTCGGTGGTTCAGTCACTGTACGTCTGGATCGCTGCCGCCGTTCTCGCGCCGATCGTGATGCTCTGGGCGATCGTTCGAAAGGCACGCAGAGCGCACATGCCGCTCCTCTCCGGGCCGGGGCGCAAGTTCGTGCTCAGTTTTTCGCCGCCGATGTTCGTTGGCGCGATTCTCACGGTCGTCCTCTATCGCGCCGGTGTCATCGAGACGATCCCGGGAATGTGGCTCTTGCTCTACGGGACGGCGGTAGTCGCGGGTGGAGCGTTTTCGGTGAAGATCGTTCCGGTGATGGGAATCTGCTTCATGGTCGCTGGCATCGTTGCCGTGATCTCTCCCACCTCGTGGAACGACTGGATCATGGCCGTCGCCTTCGGCGGACTGCACATCGCCTTCGGAATTCCCATTGCGCGGAGGCACGGTGGCTAAGCACGGAGCTGCGCGCGATGACACCAGGACGAATGTGAGCGATTTGCGGACAATGCGAACCAAATCGGATGGCGCCTCGCCTTCCGCGGGCCGAGCCGACGCTTTGGACCGGCTCATTCACGAGCGCCTGCGACTGGGCATCGTGAGCGCGCTCGCCGTTAACGACTCGCTCAGCTTCAGCGATCTCAAAAAGCTGATGAAGACCACCGACGGAAACCTGAGCGTGCACGCGCGGAAGCTCGAGGAAGCCGAGTACATCTCCTGCACGAAATCGTTCGAGGGCAGGATGCCGAAGACGCAATACCGTTTGACCGCGGCTGGGCGTCGAGCGCTCGAGCGCTACCTCGATCACATGGAAGCGCTCATTCGCGCCACGCGGGAGCGCTGAACAAGTGCCAGCCACCCGTCACACCGTGCAACACGCGCATCACAGACTGCCGCAGGCGTCCAACTCACAGTCGGGAATTCACGTCGCCATCATCATGGATGGAAACGGCCGGTGGGCGAACGCACGGGGGCGGCCGCGAACTGCCGGCCACATCGCGGGCGCGCGCGTGGTCCGCAAGATCGTGGAGGCCGCGCCCGACTGCGGTGTCGGCATGCTCACGCTGTACGCGTTCTCGGCCGACAACTGGTCGCGCCCTTCGCGAGAGGTCGCGCTCCTGATGCGGCTCTTCCGGCGCTACCTCGTGGCCGAGACGGATCGATGTGTCACGAACGACGTTCGGATGAGGATCATCGGCCGGCGCGATCGAATCCCCGGTGAGTTGCTCCGCGCGATCATCGCCGCCGAGGACGCCACCAGGCACTGCAAGAGGCTCGACCTGCGGATCGCAGTCGATTATTCGGCGCGCGACGCCATGGTCCGCGCCGCGCAGCTCCTACACGGCGTCGATCGCGTGACACGCGACGATTTGTACCGTGCGATGTGCGAGGTCGATCACTGGACGGGCGAGCGTCGGGATGTGGACCTGCTGATCCGGACGGGCGGCGAACAGCGCCTCAGTGATTTCCTTCTCTGGGAGTGCGCGTACGCGGAGCTGTACTTCACCGATCGTCGCTGGCCTGATTTCACGCCCGCGGATCTGGAACATGCCGTGGGCGAGTTTCACACCCGCGAAAGAAGGTTCGGGGCGGTGCCAGAGGCGGCGGCCGGGTAACACTGCGCGCGGCTTAGAGATTGTTTCGCGTCGCTGGCATTCTCAATACTGAAGCAGGGAGCGGCAAGCTTTGCAGCCGTAGCCTTTGGCTTTCATAGTCGCATTCTCTTCGCTTCGGCTGGGCACTCTGACGGGAAGTTCGTCGGATAAAGCGAATCGAGCAGAATTGACCGGATCGATCGCGTTGGCGTTCTGGATCATTGCGCACGGGCTGGGATTTTGTTGTTTGCATTGAGAGCGCCCTCTTGGCGCTCCGGCGGAACTGCAAGGTCAACGGAACACTACACGCTGCCGACGATTCGCGGCCGGCTGACCGCTATTCGCTCACGACCCGCCTTCCATGCTTGAGAACCCTTAATCGCGCGCGTTTTAAGCGAGTAGCGCGTCGCGATCAGCCGGCAGCGTGTAGTGTTCCGTTGCATTTCCCCAAAAGTCCCGGCACGCCACAATGAACTCTCACGCCAGGCGGACCGATCCACTTGATCGGTAGAAATCCGCTTTATCCGAAGCCGACCTCGTCAGAGTGACCAGTCGAAGCGCGCACGCGAACGCCAGTATGAGAGCCAAAAGCTACGGCTGCAACGCTTTCCGCTCCCTGCTTCAGTTTTGTGGATGCCAGCTACGCGAAGCAGTCTCTAAGTCGCGCACCAAGAGATGTCTGAGTCGCGCGCAGCTTAGCAGGTCGCGCGCATCGTGGCCTTAACGCCGCCAAGATTCGAACGTCCACCGTTCAGTCGCCCGCATCCCGCGGGCTACGCACAACCGTTGTGGAGGTTTGAATGTCGATAGTTCGTACCTTGGCGCTCAGCGCCCTGATGGTCGTCGGAGTCGCGGGCGTTTCGGCGGCTCAGTCGGCGACCGCTCCGCGCGTTCGCGCAGACAGTGGTCGGCGCGCCGAAAGCTTTCGTCGTGGCCGTGAGGGATTTGCGTTTGGTCGTGATCTCAACCTGACCGACGCTCAGAAGGCCCAGATCAAGACGATTCGTCAGAAGTACCAGCCGCAGAACGAAGCGCTTCGCACCCAGGCCAAGCCCTACATGGATGCAGCTCGTGCTGCGCGCCAGAAGGGTGACACCGCAGCTTTCCGCAGCAACATGCAGAAAGCCCGGCAGGTGACGGAGGGCGGCCAGTCCTACCGCACTCAGGAAATGAATGAGATTCGCGGCATTTTGACGCCCGCGCAGCAGGCTAAGTGGGATGCCAATCAAAAGGCAGCCGCTGCCCGTCGCGGAAAGCGCGGAGAGAAGGGCTGGGGCCACAAGAAGGCCGCAGGCAAGCAGTAAGAATCAGCACCTCGCAGAACAAGAAAAGATCTCCGGCGCTACGCTCCGGAGATTTTTTTTGCGCCGGCGCCAGACTACCCGCCGCCACGGTCAAAAACTAAGTTTGCGGAGGCAGGCCGAGAAAGCGCTGACGAAGCGGCTCGCTTCCTGGTGGACCAGCATCGTCGGCCAGCACACCCACGCTAGCAGCGCGAGGTACCCTGATTCATGGCAACCGAAGTAGTTCAGCTCACCCGTCGGGGCTTCGGCGAGACCAAGCGCCGAGATGCCTGGTGGGCGCAGCCGGTCGTGGTCTTCGTGGTGCTGACCAGCTTCGTCGTCTACGCGACGTGGGCGGCATTCCAGAACAAATTCTACAGCTACGGCAACTATCTCTCGCCGTTCTATTCGCCGCTGTTATTCTCTGACTCGCCGCACGCCTGGATTCACGGTGCTCGCCCATCATGGATCCCGTCGTTTCTGCCGTTTTCGCCGGCGCTGTTGATCCTGCCCTTTCCGGCGGGATTCCGACTCACCTGCTATTACTACCGGGGCGCGTACTACAAAGGCTTCTGGGCCGATCCTCCCAACTGTACAGTCGGTGAACCAAGAGACAGTTATCGCGGCGAGCGATATCTGCCTCTCGTGCTGCAGAACATCCATCGCTACTTCCTCTACTTCGCCCTGATTTTTCTGGTCATACTCGCCCACGACGCATATCGCGCGATGTGGTTCTTCAACCCGGGCACCGGGCTGGAGCAATTCAGTATCGGACTCGGCACCATCGTCCTCACCGTCAACGTCATTCTTCTCGGCGGCTACACGCTTGGCTGCCACTCTCTCAGGCACCTCGTCGGCGGATACATCGACCAGCTGTCACGAGCGCCTGTCAGAAAGAAAACGTACGACTGCGTGAGCTGTCTCAACCGCGGCCACATGCGTTGGGCGTGGCTCAGCCTCTTCTGGGTTGCGTTCTCCGATATTTACGTCCGCCTCCTCGCGATGGGCATTTGGCACGACGTGAGGTTTTTCTAGATGTCCGAATACCAGAAACACGAGCACGACGTACTCGTGATTGGCGCAGGCGGAGCCGGGCTCCGCGCCGCGATTGAAGCGGCGCGGCCGGGTGCGTCGGTCGGGCTCGTTTGCAAATCCCTCCTCGGTAAAGCTCATACAGTCATGGCGGAGGGCGGAGTAGCTGCTTCGCTCGCGAACGTCGATGATCGTGACAACTGGAAAGTGCATTTCGCCGACACGATGCGTGGCGGCCAGTATCTCAACAACTGGCGCATGGCAGAGCTGCACGCGAAGGAAGCGCCGGATCGCGTGCGGGAGCTGGAGGCGTGGGGCGCGGTTTTCGATCGTACGCCGGATGGCCGGATCCTCCAGCGAAACTTCGGCGGCCACAAGTATCCGCGACTGGCCCACGTCGGCGACCGCACTGGTCTCGAGATGATTCGCACACTCCAGGACTACGCCATCTACCAACCCATCGAAGTCCACATGGAGTGCACGATCGTCTCATTGCTCAAAGACGGAAATCGTGTGACTGGAGCAGTGGGCTACGATCGCGAGCGCGGTCGTTTCAAGCTGTTCGGCGCGAAAGCCATTGTGCTTGCGACGGGCGGGATCGGAAGAGCGTTCAGCGTCACGAGCAACAGCTGGGAGTACACCGGCGACGGCCACGCGCTCGCGTACAACGCCGGCGCCGCGCTGCAGGATATGGAATTCGTGCAATTCCATCCCACCGGAATGGTATGGCCGCCCAGTGTGCGGGGAATTCTCGTGACCGAGGGAGTGCGTGGCGAAGGAGGAATACTCGTCAACAAAGATGGTCGCCGGTTCATGTTCGACGATGTTCCGGAGAACTACCGCAGCCAGACCGCCGACAACGAAGAAGAGGGCTGGCGCTACACGCAGGGCGACAAAAACGCGCGCAGGCCTCCCGAGCTGCTCACCCGCGATCACGTTGCGCGCGCTATCATCAAAGAGGTGCGCGAAGGCCGCGGCAGCCCGCATGGCGGAGTATTCCTGGACATCTCGTGGATCAAATCGAAGCTGTCCAACTCCGAAGAGCACATCAAGAAAAAGCTTCCAAGCATGTATCACCAGTTCAAGCAGCTCGCCGACATCGACATCACCGCGGAGCCGATGGAGGTCGGACCGACGACGCACTACGTGATGGGCGGAATACGCGTCGACGGCGATACGCAGATGTCGACGGTTCCGGGGCTGTTCGCCGCGGGCGAATGCGGCGCCGGATTGCACGGAGCCAATCGACTCGGCGGGAATTCGTTGTCTGACCTGCTCGTATTCGGCAAACGCGCCGGTCAATACGCCGCTGAATTCGCGGGACGCCAATCTTCAACACGTGTCGATACTCAGCAAGCCGATACGATCACGAACGCGACTCTGGAGCCGTTCAATCGCGGTTCCGGAGGCGAGAATCCGTTTCAGGTTCAGCACGATCTGCAGACGATGATGCAGGACCTCGTCGGAATCGTGCGGCGCGAAGCCGAGATGCGGCGCGCGCTCGACGCGCTCAAGATCCTGCGCGACCGGGCTGCAAAGGTTTCCGTCGCTGGAAATCGGGAGTACAATCCAGGCTGGCACACAGCGCTCGATCTCCGGAATCTGCTCACCGTTTCCGAGATCATTGCTCGCGCGGCTCTCGAGCGGAGGGAAAGCCGCGGTGGCCACTTCCGTGATGATTTCCCCGAGAAGGATCCCGTGTATGGCAAATTCAACATCGTCATTCGCAAGGCGCCGGGCGGAGAAATGCAGGTAACGCGCGAGCCGATTCCCGAGCTGCGGACGGATCTGAAGCAGATCATCGAGGAGAACAAGTAATGGCTCCTGCCCAGGCTTCAACGAGAGATGTTGCGGCGAGCGGACAGCGGGCCGCGGCGCGATCGAACACGAGCGCTGGCACCGCCGCGAGAACGGCAACTTTCCGCGTCTGGCGAGGCACAGCCGGTTCCGGACAGTTCCAGGATTACTCGACCAGCGTCTCCGAGGGGATGGTTGTCCTCGACGCCATCCACCACATTCAGTCAGAATCCGCCAGCGACCTTGCGGTGCGGTGGAACTGCAAGGCGGGGAAGTGCGGCTCGTGTTCCGCGGAGATCAACGGCATGCCGCGCCTCATGTGCATGACGCGATTGAGTGAGCTCGATCTTTCCAGGCCGGTCACCGTAGAGCCAATGCGCGCGTTTCCGCTGCTCAAGGATCTGGTGACCGATGTCTCCTCGAATTTCCGGGCGAAGAAACGCATGCGGCGTTTCACTCCTCGCCCGCCCGATGCGCCGGACGGAACGTGGCGCATGCAGCAATCCGATGCCGATCGCGTCCAGGAATTTCGCAAATGCATCGAGTGCTTTCTCTGCCAGGACGTCTGTCATGTCCTTCGCGATCACCATCTGCACGAGCAATTCGTCGGGCCGCGCCTCCTGGTGCATGCTGCGCAACTGGAGATGCATCCCCTCGATGTCCTCGACCGTACCGGCGATCTCAAGGAAAACCATGGCATTGGCTACTGTAACATCACCAAATGCTGCACCAAGGTTTGCCCCGAGCACATCACCATCACCGACAACGCAATCATTCCGCTCAAGGAGCGCGTCGCTGACAAGTTCTACGACCCGCTTGGGAAACTCGTTCGACTCGTTCGGGGTAGGAGGACCGGAAGCGCGGAACGAAACACCAATGCGGACATGACGCGATGAGGGAAGAATTCAAGCTCAAGCCGATCTCGAAAGAGGCGATACCACGCGCCATTCAGAAAGCGGAGCGGTACCGACTCATCAACCAGTCCTGGGCGGCGGAAAGCATTTGCCGCGACATCCTGGAGATCGATCCTGAGAATCAGCAGGTGCTGGTGATGCTGGTCCTCGCTCTGACGGATCAGCTCGCCGAGGGGCACGGTCACGCGATGAACACCGTGAAAGAGACACTGCCCAGAATAACCGACGACTACAAGCGTGCGTACTACACTGGAATAACGCTCGAGAGAAGCGGCCAGGCCCTGCTGCATCGCGGTGGAATGGGAAGCGACGCGATGGCGTACGAAGCGTTTCGCGATGCGATGAGCTGGTACGAGAGCGCGGAAGCGATACGTCCGCCGGGTAATGACGACGCGATTCTTCGCTGGAATACGTGCGTTCGTCTGATCAATGGCAACAGCCACCTCGCCCCGCAAACCGAAACAGCGTACGAACCTGCACTGGAAGATTGATGGGACTGAATAGCACAACGACCGCGGCGATAGCCGCACTGTTCCTTTCACTGCCCCTCGGCGCGCAACAAAAGACCGCGCCGCCTCCGAAGCCGACGCCCAGCGACGCCGGCAAGGCGCAAATTCGGGGCGTGGTTCTGGATAGCCTCAACGGCGGATTTCTCACGGGCGCGGATGTCATCATACAGGGCGCTAAGAGAACTCTCGTCACTGACTCGCTTGGCAGGTTCTCGATCGACAGTCTCACCCCGGGCACGTTCCAGGTCGGTGTCTTTCATCCGTTGCTCGACACTCTCGGACTCTCGCTGGCAACGCAGCCGTTTCACGTCGGACCGGACAGCTCCAGCTTCATCTTTCTATCCATTCCCTCGGCGTCGACGATCATTCACCGGGCGTGTCCTCCGCGCCCGCGGCCGCAGGGAACGTCCGCAGTCATCGGCCGCGTTACCGATCCTGACAACCTCCAGCCTGTCGCAGGCGCTGAGGTTTCGATTGCGTGGACCCAGCTCGAGGTCTCGAAGGAAGCCGGAGTGCGCCATAGTCCGCGCGTCCTGTTCGACTCGACCGATGCGAACGGCGCTTATCGTCTATGCGGACTTCCGAACGACATGAAGGCGACGCTTCAGGCGAAGCGCGGCAAATCCGTGACTGCTGAAATTCCCATTCAGCTCGGCGATCGAGACACGGAGCTGTTCTCGCGCATTCTATTGCTGTCGAAGGCGGACTCGGGCGCAAAGGCAGGCAACGCGGTGGTTTCCGGTCGAGTGGTTCTGGAGGGAAGTCCGACGAACGCAGGAAGCCGGGTCGAGGTCGTGGGAACCGATCAGGTGGCGCTAACGAATGAGAGGGGCGAATTCACGATGACGAAGCTGCCGTCGGGCAGCCACGTGCTGCTCGCGCGGCACCTCGGTTTCGGCGCGCAGACGGTCGCCGTCGATCTCAGCACGCAGGCTCCGCAGAAGGTGACGATCAAGCTGCCGAAATTCGTCGCGGAGATCGCGCCCGTGATCGTCAACGCGAAACGGCAGGGGAGCCTCGACAAGGTTGGATTCACGCAGCGCCAGAAATCCGGTATGGGCTACTACATAGGGCCGGAGCAGCTTGCTAACACTCATCCGACCTATCTCACCGATGTACTGCGCCGCGTGCCGAGCCTGCGCGTCACCAGCACGCAAAGCGGAGACGTCGTCTCGAGTAACAGGAATCCGACAGGCGGCGGCTGCGTTCAATACTTCGTCGACGACATGCCGTGGCAGTCCGCGACGCCCGGCGACATCAACCAGTTCGTGAACGCAGGGGATGTTGTCGCCGTGGAGGTGTACCAGGGCTCGAACACCCCTGGCCAATACATCACCGGAATGAACGATTGCACCACGATCGTTCTCTGGACGCGCTTCAAGATCCGCGACAAGTAACCGTCGCGCGGTGCTAGCGCGATAGCGCCCTGGGTCTGCCGCGCGCGCGCTTCTGCTCGTAAAGAGCGGTATCCGCGCGTCCGAGAAGCTCGCTAAGCACCGCTCCCTCCGCACGGGCGCGAGTGGCGCCGACGCTGAGTGAGAGCTGGTACTTACGCGAAGTCTCACGATTGTGTCGCTCCACGCGCGCCGCGATGCGATCGCACACCAGCTCGGCCGTCTGGTCTGAATCGACCGTCATGAGCGCGACGAACTCATCGCCGCCGAGCCGCGCGATGATGTCTGCCTCGCGACAGCTTTCGCGAAGCACTCGCGCAGTGTCGATGAGTGCCCGGTCGCCCTCGAGGTGACCGAAAGTGTCGTTGATCTGCTTGAGATGATCGACGTCGAGGAAGATCACGAGGACGTCGCGTTCCATTCGCGTCGCGAGCTTGAGAGCCTGCTCTGAGAGCGACATGAATTCACGCCGATTCGGCAATCCAGTCAGCTCGTCCTTCAGCAAGAGCTCCTTGAGGTCATCCTGGGCTTTCATGCGCGCGGAGATGTCGTGGTACATGGCGTACACCTTTCCGGGTTCGTCGCGCACGCGAAACGGAGTCGCCACGATCGAGACCCAGAATTGATGACCATCCTTGTGGCGGCGAATGGACTCGGTGCGAATGTTCTCCCCGGCAGCTGCCTTCGCTGTCAGGCGCTCGCCTTCGTCAACCAGCTCCCGCGGCACGATGAGATCGTTGATGCACCTGCCGACGGCCTCAGCATCGCCGTAGCCGAAGAGGCTCTTGAACTGGCCGTTGATGCGGGTGATGCGGTCGTGCTCGTCGAGAATCGCAATCGCTTCTGGCGCGCTCTCGAAGAGAGCCGCGAAGTAGACGTTCTGCTGGTGAATTGCCTCGTCGAGGTGCTTTCGATCGGTGACGTCGATTGCAATCCCGACCGTTCCCGAGATATGTCCGTCAGCGCTACGCAGCGGCTCGACGCGCGTCTCGAAAAAGCGGCCGCGCCATTCGACCTCGTACCGTACGAGCTCGCCTTGCAGCGCACGCAAATGAGCGGCGAGTGGTGTGAATCCCGGGTCCCGGGTTTTCAATACCTCGTACAGCGTCATCCCGACTTCGTTGCCGCGCTCGCCCATTAGACTGAGCCCCGCGCCTTGCGAGAAGGTGATGTTCAGACGGGAGTCCGTTGACCACAAATTGACGGGAACCGACTCGAGCATGAAGCTGAGGCGGCGTTCGGTTTCCGAACCGTTGTGGGATGCGGGGTTGTCGGCGCTAATCGGCGACTGTAGAGGCCTGAGCCTCCGCAGAGCTCTCTGCAGCAGGCCGCCAATTGGCCGAAAGGGGCGGGCAACGTCGAAAGAGGGCGTCACTTGCCCTCCAGTTTCTCACCGAGAACCGTCGCACGCAATGATTTTCGCGCGCGACGCGTACTTGCGGCCGCCCGGCTGAGTCTACGCCGGGTTAAGGCTTGACTGCGACTGATTCCGCTTCAGGTCGTCCCGCAGGCCTGAGTGACTCTTCCCGCAGCCCGCGGCATGTAGATGGCGAGCGCGGTCGCCTTCTGAGTCGCGGAGTTTGCCCCGATCGCTTCTCCCAGAATCTTCACGGCCGACTTGGCTTGAGTCACCGGGTTCACGATCACCGCGTTGGCTCCGACTTTCGCGGCACCGTTGCGGATCTGGGTCTGAAGCTGATTGTCCGTGGTCCAGACGGAATTGCCTTCGGCCTGGATCCAGGCCAGCTCGTAGTAATCGTACGGCACGTCCGCGCGACTGTTGTAGACAGCTATCGCGGCGGCGCAGGTTGGTGGACGATTGAAATTGGGGTTGAGGTCGGTTGTGGTCTTCTTCACGCCGGCACACGCGGAGGTCGCCACGAGCGCCGCGGCGACCGCGACTGCCTTGAATGAGATGTTGGTCATACGTTTTCTCCCTGCGATTGCTGGGTGGTGCCCGTCTCGTCAATCGGGCGCCACGCATTTTTGCAAGTGAGGGGCCGTGCGTGCCGTTTACAGCCCGGTTACTCGGCGGGAAAACTCGCGAGTGTCGCGAGCGACGCGGTCCCAGTTGTAGTAAGTCTCGACCAGAGATCGCGCGTTCGCCCCGAACGTCGCGCGCTTTGCGGGGTCGCTCAGAAAATTTCTTATCGCGGACGCCACTGCTCGCACATTGGTGGGTTCGACGATGCTTCCTGTAACACCCTCTCGCACGGCAGATCGAACCCCTCCCGAATCACCGGCAACGCATGGAAGTCCTGAGGCTGCCGCCTCGAGAAACGAAATCCCAAATCCCTCGGCGTAAATCACATCTTCGACGCGCGAAAGCCCGACGTAGACTGTAGAGGTCGCATACGCTTCAGCCACTGCCTCATCCGTTAGCGCTCCGGCAAAAATCACTTTGTCAGTGACTCCAAGCTCCTCTGCCAGGCCGCGAAGTCGTGTCTCGTCCGGCCCAACGCCAACGATGACGTAGCGCAGTGATGGCAATTCCTCGTGGAGCGCCGCCAACGCTCTGATAGCGACGTCCTGACCTTTGTGCGGAATAAGGCGCGCGACTGTAATGAGTAGCGGCGCATCACCGATTCCCCAGGTCGCGCGAAGCCGCCCGGTGTTCTTTGCGGGACTGAAAAAGACCGGATCGGTTCCAAGATCGAAAACACCGATCGGCGGAGCTGCTCGAATCTGGAGCTGCTCGAAGAGCTCGGAAGCAAGATGACCAACCCACTCCGACGTCGCCACGATTCCGCTGGCCGCGCCGAGGATGTGGCGCGCGCCGAACTTTTTTCTGGGGTTATCCAGTGTCTGCTGCTCGCGCAGGAGATCGGAGCCGTTCACATAGAGGAGGAACGGAGTGCGCCGCCGCAAGTGCGCCAGAGTCACGGCATACCCGACGGGGCGAATATTTCCGCAGTGAATTACTCCGACGCTTCGCCGCTCCGGAGAAAGCAGCCACCTGGCCCAGCGCACCTGGTTCGTGAATCGCTTCGCTTCGGAGAAATGGAAAGGCTGTCTGTGGATCTCGTACGGCTCGCCGGCGTCGAATGCGCGCGCGACGTCCGATCTGACGGTGGAAACTTCTATGCTCGTCCGCTCATCGGACAACCGCCGGCAAAGCTCCACGTGCCTCCGGGCCATGCCGCCCAGATCCGGCGGATAATCCTGCGTCGCGAACAGATGCCTGACGCGAGCTCCGCCGGCATTCACGCAGGTTTTCTTGCGACTGCTATGATGCTGCGCGATGTGAGCATGTTGAGCGACCACATCTCGTGCAGAAAAGTCGAGTTCTCAGCGACGACATCGGGTTTGCGCGAGTTGAGCCGCCGGCGCAGGAGCGAGTTCCCAATCAGAATCGGCAGGCCCCAAGCCAGCAGCAGAAATCGCGCGGATGTCTTGAATCGATCGTACTCCACCGAGACCGGGGAAAAGCCGGCGCGAGTCAACTGGTACGCGAGGTAGTAGTACGAGACGGGATTGATGTGTCCCGAAGTGTGACGCGGATCCGTGCTCGAGAGGAGCAGGGGATCGAACAACACAGCGAAACCCGAGTGCAGGTTTCGCCAGCGGGAGTTGACGTTGAGCACGTTCGGCGTGCTCAGGAATGCGAGTCCTCCCGGCTTGAGTATGCGAAACAGCTCGCGGGCAAACGCGAATTGATCTTCGACGTGCTCGACGACCTCGAGGCTGCACGCAACGTCGATGGATGAATCGTCGTACGGCAGACGCCCGTCCGGGGAGATCTTCCTGCACTCGACCGCGGCATAAAGAAAATATTCAGGAAAGATGTCGCAGGCCGAGATTATCCCGGACGGCTCGAGGCCGGAAACGGCTTGCAGTTGTTGCCCGAGTTGCTGCGAGAAAAATCCTTCGCCCGCGCCGATGTCTGCCACCCTCGTGCCTTTTCGGACGAGAGGCCGCACGAGCTGGAGAACTTTCTCATTGGTGCTGCGGTGCGAGATCGGACGTATTGCCGTTCCGTCAGTGACCGCGGTCATTCAAGTCCTGGCGCGTTTGCGCGCAGCCTCGATTGTCGCCGCGGTTTGCGTGGGGTCTTCGACCTCTATGACGAGACGCTTGTACGTCTCATGGTCCAGCTCAACGACAATAGTATGGTCGGGATTGTGAACGTCGAAGAACACTGCGCCGCCGCTCTGTATAAACGTTCCGGCAGTAAGGAGCCCGGGAATGTTGGTGCCGGGTAACCTGAGTCCGTGCCACCAGCCGCGGGCAGCTTCCGGGTCGACACGCGCTTCCCTTATATGCGCGACAGGAATCTCGAGCTGGCTCTTCAGTGCCCAGAGCTTATCCCATCCCTCTACTTCGAACCGCACGCGGTCCCCGATGACCGATACGTTTACCATGCTGGCATAATCTGCGTACGGCCGCGCTTCCGCGGCACCCCTCGTGGCTTGTGGGGTATAAAAAGGGGCGCCGAAAGAGCGAAAATTTTCCTTTTCCCTTCGTGCGAAAAATACGATATTGTAGTGCGTCAATCTGAAAGCTCGCTCAGGAATGGTCTAGTCCACTCCTGCCGATCGACACATCTGTAAGCCTCCAAGAGCCGAAGCACATGAGAGACCGAATACAATTCCGTAAATATCTCACGACGGGCATCGCCGGCGCGGCCGCGCTGATTTTCGCGGCCGCGGAGCTGGTGCATGGCGCGAGCAAGACGGGTCCGGTACTGTCAGCGGCGACGCGAATCGTGGCCGCTGCACCCTCCTCACCAGCGCCCGCCAAGCCCGTTTCGACCCTCTCGGCAAAAATCCAGAGCGCGCTGCATGCATTGAGCTCGGCCGTCGGACCATTGAGCAACCCGCAAGCGCTCCCGAAAGCATTCGGCAGCTACTTCGCCTATCTCGCACAGCATCCCGGCGACGTCAAAAAGCCTCTTCTCTACTTTGTTGATTACGGGCTGCCCAGCACCGAACCGCGCGGATACCTGTTCGACATGCGCGCGCTAACGATCGTCGAAGGTCCATTTACAGTTGCACACGGGCGTGGATCGTCGAGGAGTCAGTACGGCGTTCCCACCAGGTTCTCGAATGCGCCGGGCAGTGCAGCCACCTCGCTCGGTCTCTATCTCGCGGAGAACACCTACGCTTTCCACGGAAAGACCGGCGGGCATTCCTACAGCTCGATCGGGCTTCGACTGAAGGGTCTTTCGGGCGATTACAACGACAACGCCTTTGCGCGCGGCGTGGTCGCGCACGGCGCGCCTTACGTCACCGCGACGAAGGCGGGCAGGAGCGAAGGTTGTCCGGCGATGGAGCCGCAGCGGGCCAAGCGGGTTCTCCCTGAGCTCGCGAACGGAGGGATGGTATTTCTGTTCGGGCTCGACAAGGACTGGATGGCGGCCGATCCCTTCGAGGCCAATAGCGCCGACTGAGCTTCAGCTCCGCTCGACCCCGACTGCGTCGGCCGAATTCGCGGCGACCGAACGGTGTTTCACCCGTTGCCTCACAACGTTCAGATCTCTCACGGGACGCACTTCCACGCATCCCGAGTGCACCCACGGAAATTCGGCGGCGATGCGGACGGCTTCGTCCATGTCCGGCGCTTCGATGAGGTTGAATCCGCCCAGCACCTCCTTCGATTCGGCGAACGGGCCGTCGATGGTCGTTTGACGTCCCTTGCGGACTCGAACCGATCGGGCAGTGGACGGATCCTCCAGCTGCTGCGAGTCGAGCAAATATCCTTCGTGGCGAAGCTCGTCGGCGTGCGTGAGGCAGTCGCGCATCTGCGAGTCGAATTCCGTTTGCGGTATTTCGCCGAGCAGGGCGGGGTCGTTGTAGATAAGCAGCATGAACTTCATCGCGTTTCCTCTTGCGATTGTCCGAGGTGGTGAGCGAGCCGTGTAGCGTTCGCGTTTACTTACCTTAGTGGGCCGCGGCTTCCCCAGCAAGAACTCGATCAACGTTTGGGA
>JBOHTB010000014.1:0-10958 GCA_050733435.1 Gemmatimonadaceae bacterium
ATACATCACGCGAGGGACGACGGGCGTCGAGCTGATCACAGACCCAGGATCACTGGTGATCGGCGCGGCTCTCTACACTTACGGGCGAGTCGCCCACAAAGGCAACATCGAAGCTCTGGGATGGCACGGGACAGAATCGGTGATGATCGCCGGCGGGACGACGTGGATACTAAAAAGTCTGGCCGGACGCGCGCGACCTTACGTATCGAAGGACACCAGCCCCGCCGATTTCCAGTTGTTGGGCGGCTTCAGGAACGGCGACAGGATGTCGTTCCCGTCCGGACACGCCACGACCGCCTTTGCGGCCGCGTCGTCGGTGACGAGCGAAGCGGCAATCATCTGGCCGGGCCATACGTGGCTGGTTGCCCCCGCGATGTACGGAGGAGCGACGCTGGTGGGCCTCTCGCGGATGTACCACGACAAGCACTGGGCGAGCGATGTCGTCGTTGGCGCCGCGATCGGAACGTTTACCGGAATCAAAGTGATACGGTACACGCACTCGCATCCTAACAATCGTCTGGACCGAGCCATACTCAAGGACAAGGCAGCCGGCGTACGGATACCAGTCGCGACATTCCGGGTTCCATTCTCGTTTTGACGGGATAAGCCGCAGCGAGAGCTATACTCCGCTCTTCGTTCACGCGGCCGGCGCGGTGGCTGAAGTCGACGGGCTGATAACGCGGGCGCGGTGGTCGCGCGCGAGTATGGCATTCCCGCGGTGGTTAGCGTGGCGGGGGCGACGGAGCGGATTCGCACGGGCTAGCCGATCCGGGTGGATGGAAGTCGGGGGTTTGTGGAGATTCTGGGCGACTAGCGTCCGCGCGAATTTCTGGAGATAGCCTGAACGCGACCCTTAATGAAAGACTGAAGGAAGCGAGACTGGCATCGCGATCACCTTCGGCGCCACCAGGCGAAAGACAATCAATACCGATTCTCGAGGAGTTTCGAGACTCTTGTGGTAGCGTCAGGATGCATACGAGTAGATCTATTTCCGTTAATTACCGGATACTGTTTCTTGCAGAGAATGAGCATGAATTTCCTGATCCCCAATCTCTCTTTTAAAGAAGATGGTCCCTTCGTTGGACTCGTCGTCTGCTACCTGTGCCAAGTACATGGTTTCAACGAAATAGCATCACGAGCGATTCGGCGAAAAATGGATCAGCTTGATACCGCTGATATGGAAGAGGCTATCGAACAACTTTCAGATCAACGCACGCGGGAAGCGCTGAAGGGAATCGCGCGAGGCGGAATAACTGGACTATTGGCTGAGCCCGCACTTTACGCCGAAGTAGGTGAGAAGATAAGCGTGGACATCGGCGCGCTCGCTGATACGATTTACAACGATCACAAGCCTGCATTGTCGTACCTCAATCGGCTGAGCGCGGGTGGAATGCTAATACTCGCATGGGAAACTACTTCCGAGCTTCGCACCAAAGATCCCGCCTGGGAGTTCTTACGTCATTGTAGAAACGCGGCAGCCCATGAAGGAAGATTTCACCTTAAAAACGGAGAGCCGCGCCGTCAGGCCGCGTGGCGGTCAAAGCATATTACGGCGGATTTGAACGGCAAGCTCCTTTTCACAGACGGTCTCGCCGCCGGATTCATAGGTCCGGGCGACGTACTGTATCTTCTGTCGGATCTCGATCGACGTTAGCAAAGTCGTGGGAGCCAGCCCACCGCTGTTACAACACCCGGACAAAGAGTCGCCCAGCCGACTAATGCCTGCGACGACTTCTGTATCTAAATCTGCGGTTCGAAGAACGCCGACCGCCGGTCTTCGCTCATCCGCATTTTCCGCATGTCCATATTCGTGAATTCGCGCGCGCGGAGAAGTCGCTCATCGTAGTTTGAAAGGTCGAGAACTCCTTCAACGGACGGGTAGATCTGCCGAAACATGCCACTTTCCATGTCAATCGGCGTGTAGAATGCCACCGTCGCGAAACCATGAATTTTCCGTTTGCAGTACGCGACAAACAAAGAAAACACGCTCTCGCTCGGAAAGAATCGGAAATCGGTGATGTACACAAGCAGATGCTCCTTGCCGCGTCGAGATAGCCCGTAATGAGCGGATTTCTTTTTCACGAGTGACCAAAGGGCGTCAGCGAACTCGCCGGCGTTGTGCTTGTTCGGCACTCTTTCGTAACTGCCTTTGTACTTGCCTAGTGGTGCGAACTCGACCAAGTCCAGGTACTGCGCGCCATCTTTCGTTGGTAGACGGAAATCAAGACTGTTTTCGTCGAGCTGCTCCGGTTCTCCATCGACATTCCACGGGTTGATCTGGAGCGCGCGCTGAGTGATTCGCGCGCCCTCGACTATGAAGCTTTCAATGCCCGCTTTTTCTGAAGGAAGCGTGTTCGACATGAACTCGACAGACTCAGCACCGGATGTGATGCGAGCTGGTCCGTTGACGCCGCGTGGTTTTCTTGGCATTGGAATCCTAAAGAACCGCCCACCAAGGCGCGGCAATTATCCCCGGACGCAACGACCTGATGCGCGAGTCGGCACTAAGAATTAGTCCGCGGGTACTTGGATATCTCTCCAGGAAGGTTATCACATGGCGAGCTTCGCTGACGCCAATCCATGTCGACGTCTTAACTTCGACTGGCAACAGCAATCCATTTCGCTCCAGCACGAAGTCGACCTCCTGTCCAGACTGCAGCCGCCAGTGATACACCGTACGCCCGGGACCGCCTTCCCGCCAAACGGCCAAGTCGCTTGCGACGAGATTCTCTAGATGAAAGCCATTCGGCTCAGGTTCCTGCGCTGCGGCGATTGCCAACGCAGAATCGCTGAGAAATAGTTTCGGAGACTTTGTTACTCGGTGACCAGCATTCCGAGAATAGGCTGGGATTATTTCTATCAGAAACGCCCGCTCGAGGGCTCCGAGCCATCGTCGCACTGTCGTTACCGGAATGCCTAGCTCAACGGCGATTCCGTTGACGTTGAGGACTTGAGCAGTCCTCGTGGCAACTAATCGGAAAAACTGCTCAAACCGATCACTCGACTCCACTGCGAGAAGTTCGCGAATGTCACGCGTGGCGAACACTTTGACATAATCATCGAGAACCCGACGACGCATGTTCTGAGGAGCCGCGACTGCTCGAGGGAAACCTCCCGTTGCCGTTGCCTCACGCCAGTCTAGACCTTCGCTTTCCACTGCTCTTCGCTCAAGTTCTGCGAGAATGATCGAGTCATCCTGCTCGAAGAGAAAATCCCAGCCGCCGTGCTCCTCATTCAAGCGGAGTTCACTTTGTGTAAATGGACGGAGTGTTCGATACGCTGCTCGCCCCAATAGCGAGTCACTGACCGCTCCTGACATTGCAGGTTGATTGGAGCCGCTTAGCAAGTATTGGCCAGCCTTCTGCTCGCGGTCGACTACAGCTTTGACTGCTAGGAAGAGACCGGGCGCACGCTGAGCTTCATCGATGAAGCCGGGGCCATTTAGTCCGGCTAGAAGACCTTCCGGGTCATGGAGTGCTTGCTGTAACACGTCTCGATCATCGAGAGTGCGAAACGCCATTCCCCGCGAGTCGGCTATTTCATGACCTAAGGTGCTCTTGCCAACTTGGCGAGCGCCCATGAGCGCTACCACAGGATAAATTTCCAAATCGGCCCGCAGAGTAAGATTGAGTGACCTTGGATATTTGAGCATGGACATCGCGTATTAGGACGTTATATTGTCTCTCTGCGGCTAATATAACGCAATGAGGACGGCATATGCCAGATGAGACGTCGCTTGAAGATCTGATCGAGTTTTTAAACCATGCAGGCGAGCGGGGTTTAATGCCGGCTGCAACGGCGCAGGCGCTAGCTGTTGCTTCGAGAAATGTCTTTTCGGTCCTCGACGACAGCGAGAGAGCCCGATTGCCGATGGACGATATCGACGCAGTGATTAAACGGTTCACAAACAAACGTGCTAAAGACTTCAATCCGACCTCATTGAAAGAGTACGGCCGGCGGGTGAAGCGCGCGGTCGAACTCTACCTACAGTGGCGAAGCGACCCGGCCAATTTCAGCGTCAGAACGCGAACGACCACGCCAGGTAAGCGCAAAACCACGAACGAGAAACAAACTGACACCCTCTTTGCGAAACCGTTGCCCGAGGATTCGGACTCCGCACTCTTCAATCGAGCGACGGGTTATCAAACCGCCTTTCCCGTTAGAGCCGGACAAGTCGTGACTGTCTCGAACATCCCCTATGACTTATCAAGTGCTGAAGCCGATCGATTGGCGATGTTCATTCGCATGCTGGCAGGGTCTGACGCAATTGCCCCGGTCGCGCGCACACACAGAACGGAATCGTGACGAACACATCGAACTCGAATTCCGCCAAGTCCAGCTAAGAAGGATTGAGGAACCTATCACCACCTACCTTGCCGCACTCACTGAAGACCCATTGACGCAAATCCCGGAATGGCCCGGCGGCCAGCTAGCTGCAGACGCGCACTTCTATTTTATCTGCTTGTGGATTCAGCCGTTCGATCCGAGTGGACCGGCGCACGATATCCTCGCCGGAACGCAGCTCGTCAACAATCGTGGATTCGGTGGACAGCTTGGCATTCAGAATGGCGAGGACAGCCGGTTCTTCTATAGCCAGGTGCGCGACTGGTTTCAGCGGTGGCTGAATGAGCCCTCGCCTACGGGAACAACGGGGGACTAACAACTCGACCATCGAACAGCTCGATGGAGCGGTCTGCGTGCGCCGCATATCGGGGATCATGCGTAACCATGCAGATCGTTCCGCCTCCTTCGTGCAGCTCACGCAACAGATCCATCACAGCTTCTCCATTCGAGGAGTCGAGATTTCCAGTCGGCTCGTCCGCCAGGAGGATCGCGGGCTCTCCGGCCACGGCCCGCGCCACCGCAACACGCTGCTGCTGACCCCCTGAGAGTTGCGGCGGATAATGCTTCGCCCGGCTGGACATGCCTACTCTTTCGAGTGCGTCAGCGACGCGTCGTTTTCTCTCGTTGGCGGACATTCCACGATATGTGAGCGGCAGCTCGACGTTTTCCTGCACCGTCAGGTCGCCGATCAGGTTGAAAGCCTGAAACACAAATCCGATTTGACGATTGCGCACTCGCGCGCGTTCTGACGGCGCGAGCGCCGCGACGGGTTCGCCGTCGAGCACATAGTCGCCCGCTGTGGGCGCGTCGAGCAACCCGAGAATCGAGAGCAAGGTCGTCTTCCCGCCACCTGACGGGCCGGCAATGGAGACGTATTCGCCCGTTTTGATTTCGAGGTCCACATCCGACAGTGCATGAGTCTCGACCTCCTCTGTGTAAAAAACCTTCCTGATCCCGCAGAGCTCGATGAGCGTTCGGTCATTCCTTGACATGCTGATCAACCCCCTCCTGCGCCAATCCCCGTTAGCGCTTCAGTTTCACGCGATCGACGTTGTCCCACTGCGACATATCCGACAGGATCACCGAGTCACCGATGCTGAGCCCCCGCTGGATCTCCACGGTGTTTACCGAAGTCCTGCCCATCTCCACCTGCATTCGATCGGCGTGGTTTCCGTCCTTCGTGAGTCTGAACAGCGCGATCGTGCCGTTCGCCTGCCCATTTGCTGGTCGACCCGTGTACAGCACGTTACGGAGATGATCGATCTCGATCGTTCCGTCGACCGACAGATCCGGCCGAGCACCGGCGGGAAGATTTGCATCCAGCGCAACATCAACTGCGACAGTCCCGTTGATTGCATTGGGATCGATGCGTGCGACGTGACCAGCGACGAGTCCGTTGCGCGTGTCGATCGAGACTCTCTGGCCAATCGACACATCCTTAGCCTGCGTCTCTGGAATCTGAAGCACGGCCTTGAGGTGCCCCGGGTGGACGATCTTTGCAAGCACGGTCCCCGCCAAAACCCATTGGCCGAGCTGCAGCGTCAGATCCGACACGACGCCTGAATCACCGGCCCGTACCTCGAGCGAGCGCACGACATTCTTCTCAAACGCCGAGATGGCGCGCAGCCGGTCCACTTGCGACTCCTGCACGCTGATCTTCGAGCCAATCGTCCGCGTCATCAGCGCCAGTCGCTCCTGCTCTATCCGAAGTTTGGTGTCAGCTTCTGTAGCGCGATCCCTGGCCAGCGCAGCTTCATTTGCCGCCATCATCTTCTGACCCTCGAGTGACTCCGCCACTGTTGACTGCCGTTTCGCTTCGGCGTATTGCGTGCGCTCCGTTGCGACCGCGCCTTCCTGAGCCAGCCGTTCAGCATTGAGAGACGTACGGAGCGTTAACAGCTGCGCCTGCGCGGCGGTGAGCTGCTCTTCCGCCTGAAGGGACTGGATCTGGACATCCGGGTTCGACAGCTCGAGCAACACAGTCTGCGGCTGAACGATCTGTCCTGGCTGCACGACCAAGCGATCCACTCGGCCCGCTGCCAGAGCTGTGATAAGGCGAATGTGTTCGGGTACGAGTGTGCCTGGGCCTCTCACCTCGCGCACCATGTCGCCTCGACGCACGACGTCGACCCACAAGGGTGCTCGTGCTACACCTGGAACGCTCGGCTTCAGACTACTGACGGCAAGCACAGCGAATAACAACACACCGCCGCCTACCGCTATCGTGAGGGCGCGGCGACGATTTCCTGATGGCTGGCGGGGAATATCCAAAAGATCTGCCTTCAATCGCGCAGCTGAACCGCGGATCGGTGAATACCGGAATTCACGCTCATTCGTAGCGCAACGCTTCCATCGGGTCCACGCGTGTTGCTCGACGAGCGGGGAGATATGTCGCGATCGCGGCGGCGAGAAGGAGCAGCAGTATCGTCAATGAGAGCGTGAGCGGGTCAGCCGGGCTCAGCCCAAAGAGCAATGAAGTCAGCAAGCGTGCGGCAAAAAATGTCACTAAGAGCCCAGTTGCGACTCCTGCGAGGGCAAGCTTCATCCCTTGCCATGCCACTTCACGTGCTACGGTCGGCGCATCGGCGCCGAGCGCCATCCGAATGCCGATCTCGCGCGTGCGTTGAGCGACACGAGTGCTCATCACCGCGTACAAACCAGTGATTGCGAGCACGAGCGCAATTGTCGCGAGCGCGTCGAGCAGGGTGGTGTTGAAGCGCGGTCGTACGAGCTGTGCATCGAGTAAATCATCCATGCTCGCGACAAACGGCACTTTCACGTCTGAATCGACCTCCTTCATCGCCTTTCTGACCGAAGACACAAGCCCGGTCGCCCGCGGCGCGTATCGAACGGCGAGAATCGCAGGAGTCTGAATCACATCCTGTGCGTCCGGTACATAAATGCTTCCGCGAACCTCCTCGAGATCGCGATATCGCGCGTCGGCGACGACGCCGACTACAGTGCGCCACGGATCGTGTGAACGCGGACCGCCCAATCTCAGTCGTTTGCCGATCGGGTCCTGGCTCGGCCAGGTACGAAGCGCGATCGCTTGACTAACAACGACAACCAGTGGCGAGCCGCCACGATCTGCGTCCGTAAACCCGCGTCCTCTGAGAACCGGTAGTCCTAAGACGCGGAAAAGGTCAGGCCGCGTAGGGACATAGCTAAGAAGTGGATTTGCAGCAGCCGCTTGGTCGTCCTGATCCTGAGCTGCATAACTGATATCGATACCACCGTTCAGCGAGAACGGAAGATGAGATACAGCCGTAATGCCGGTTACTCCGGGAAGTGCGCGTAAACGCTCGACGAAACGATTCACGATCTGCCGCACCTTATCTGCGTCGGGATACCGCCCTGGTGGAAGCGCCGGCTGAACGAACAGCAATCCGTCGGCACTGAACCCCATCTCCGCACGAGAGAGGAGGAACAGACTTCTGGTCAGGAGCCCTGCTCCGGCTACAATCAGGACAGCGAGCGCCACCTGGCCGATAACTGCGAACCTTCTCCAGTGGCTTTCCGCGACTGGTTGTGTGCCGACTCTCAGCACCTGACTCAGGTCCGCTCCTGCCGCGCCGCGCGCCGGTGCAAGACCACAGACAACCGCCGCAATCACCGACGTGCCGAGCGTGAATAGGAGGACGCTCGCATCGATCCTTAGCTCGCCCACGCGCTGGAGATCTGGCGGGGCGATTGCCGCGAAGACCCGCAGCGCCCCTGCGGCAAGCAGGGCGCCGACGATTCCACCGATTATCGCAAGCGCGAGACTCTCCGTGACCAGCTGGCGCACGACTCGAGCCCGCTCCGCGCCGAGCGCGGACCGAACCGCGAACTCGCGCATACGTGCTTCACCGCGCACCAGCAGCAACCCACCCACATTCACACTCGCGAGAACGAGTACGAGGAGGGCGGCGGCGAACAGGATGATAACCGCGGGTCGCACATCTCCGACAATGACGTCGGACAAGGAATGAAGAACCGCGCGCGCGTTTGGCTGGTCCGGTTCGAGTTGTCGCACAACGCGGTTCACTTCCGTCAGAGCTTCGGGTGACGTCGCTCCAGTCCGCAGTCGACCGACGAGATCGAGCGTGACCTGAGTGGGATGGATCTCCCAATCGGGTACGACCATGGCAAGCGTTGTCCAGAAGTCTGCGCCGCGCGGGTATGCAAATTCCTGTGGAATGACGCCGACGATCGAGTACGCGACACCGCCCAGGCGAATAGTTCTACCGAGTACATGCTGGTCGCCGCCTAGAGTACTTCGCCAGAGTCGGGAACTGATCACGAGCACATGGGGACCCCCGACTACGTCGTCGTCAGCCGTGAGGGTGCGCCCCAATAGCGGCATGACGCCAAGCACTCCGAAGAAGTCTCCTGCGACGATGCCGCCGTGAAGAATCGTCGCGGCGTCGCCGATTTCCACGGGCATTCGCCAAGCCCCGTTGAAGTCAACACCGGCCACGCCTTCGAACGCTCCGCGCTGGGCTCGTAAAGCGGTGAAGACGCCGTAGGAGACAGGAAAATGCGTGACCTGCGAAGACCGATCCTCGGTCCACATTACGACTACACGGTCCTGGTCGCGCACGGGAAGCTTACGCAAAAGGACACCGTTGACGACCGTGAACATTGCCGTGGTCGATGCGATTCCGACGCCGAGCGTGAGCACCGCGACAATCGTGAACCACGGATTGTTTCGCAGCGTGCGCGAGGCGTAGCGCAGATCCATTTCGAGCGACTCCATCCACCTGGTTCCCCAGGCGTCCTGGCTCGCCGACTGAGCGATGCCGGTGTTGCCGAACGCCCTGCGACTCGCGGCGGCGGCGGCGGAACGAGTCATACCAGAGTTGATGTTGGCTTTCGTCCGAAGCTCCTGATGGAGCCGCATCTCTTCCTCGAGCTCCTCGCGGAAGCGTTCGCGACGCACGATGAAGATCACGCGTCGCCAAACTTCGCCGACGATCACGTCAGATAGGGCTGAGTATGAGCGCGATCGCCTGTGCAACGCGGCGATAGGCTGCGATCTCGCGGTCGAGGTGTTTCCGACCACTTGGTGTCAGGCGGTAATACCGAGCCCGCCTGTTCTCTTCGGTTCTACTCCATTCACCGGCGATCCAACCCTTAATGAGCATGCGCTGAAGAGCGGGATAGAGAGATCCCTCTTCAACCTGCAGAACCTTTGAGGATCGTTGCTGTATAGCGTCGGCGATCTCAAAACCATGCATCTCCTGGCCGCGAGCAAGCGTCTTGAGGATGAGCATGTCCAGCGTGCCGGGCGGAATCTCATCACGAGGTGAATTTGGCGACATAACATAGACAGTCTATGTCAGTCGGATTGTCGTCGTCAAGGGTTTTTTCTATCAGCGCGGGCGCGAATGGTTCCACGATTGGTTGAACGGGCCGTCGCCGACGGGAGTGAGCCCGTAAGAAACGAAGTCGCAAATCCGCTTGCGAAGCACTCTGGCGACGGACACCCCCTCGCGTCAGGTTATCCAACAGCCAGTCCGTCTACTTCACGAGGATTAATCCGTGCGCGCGTTGCCCACCCGCTTCACCCTTCTCTTCGCTTTTCTCGCGACCTCTGCCCCAGCGATTCACGCCCAATCGCTGGTCGATCCGACCGCCGAAATGCATTGGCGGCACATCGGACCGTTTCGGGCCGGCCGAGGACGCGCCATCGCCGGCGTACCGTCGCAGCCGAACACGTTTTACATCTCGTTCGACAACGGCGGAGTCTGGCGCTCCACGGACTTCGGCTCCAACTGGTTCCCGCTCTTCGACGACCAGCCCACGGGATCGATCGGCGCAATCGCCGTCGCCCCATCCAACCCGAACATCATCTACGTAGGGAGCGGCGCAGGAATCATTCGTCCTGATCTCGCTACCGGCGATGGTGTGTACAAGTCCACCGATGCCGGCAAGACGTGGACACACCTCGGGCTCCGCGACACCCAGATGATCGCGTACATCGACGTCGATCCGAAAAATCCCGAGCGGCTTTTCGTCGCGGCGCTCGGACATCCCTACGGGCCAAACGCGGAGCGCGGGATCTTCCGCTCCACCGACGGAGGGAAGACGTTCGAGAAAGTTCTCTACAAGGATGAATACACGAGCGCCAACGATGTGCGCATCGATCCCGCCAATCCGAACATCGTCTACGCGGTGCTCTGGCAGCAGCAACAGAGCTTCATCGAAGGACGGGAATTCGGCGGCGCGGCCAACGGTGTCTTCAAGTCCACCGACGGCGGCACGACGTGGAAGCAGCTCACCAATGGTCTTCCCGACGTCATCGAGGCGAACATCGCGATCGCGCCGAGCAACACGAAGGTGATTTATGCGCTCACAGCGACGGCGACACCGGCCAACAGCGTGACCGGCGTGGTGAACCTCTACAAAACAACCGACGGCGGCGAACACTGGTCACCCGTGATCAGTGATTCGACTCGCCACCTGGATCAGCGTCCGCTCGCGCGCATCGGCGGCGGAGACCTTCCGACAGTTACCGTCGATCCGAAGAACGAGAACGTGATCTATAGCGCATCGGTCGTCATGTGGCGCTCCGACAACGGCGGTATCACCTGGACCGCCGTGCGTGGCTCGCCGGGAGGCGATGACTACCA
>JBOHTB010000015.1:0-29903 GCA_050733435.1 Gemmatimonadaceae bacterium
GTCAGCGAAGGTCTTTGGGCGGTATTTGCGGGCGAGTGCGAGAGACATTGCGAGGCGGGAGTACCCCAGGCCTGACGGAGCAACGAAAGACACCGCATGCCGCTGCTACCTTCGGGGTCCTGACGGAATTAGCGGGCTTACGCCCTCCGGGACCTGGGGCACCTCAATATACTAGGGCCGCGGACTTCGGACCAACGGCATTGAGCCGCGGACTGCAATGCGTAGTGGCTCCCAGCGTAAGCTGCCGGCTGCCAGCCCGGAGTTGCCACCATTCAGCTGCAGGCATATTTGACTTTTCGTGTTCGCGCTCGAGGTGCGGAAAAATCCGTAGCCTTGCGCCATGTGAAACCGGAGGTTCAAACACCCAGAATGCCAGGCCGACAAGTCTCATTGTCCGCAGCTGGTCGCTGGTCGCTCCAGGCTGGTCGCTGGCGGCTTAAGCTGGCAGCGACACGGAGTAAGAGTATGGATTCGCGCCTGAAGTCCGTCGCACAAAAAAAGTCCCGCGATTTCTCGCGGGACTTTTTCTAACGACGCGCCGGTGGCGCGCGCGCTCGATATGTGAGGAGTTACTTCTTCGGCGGATTCACTTTCACCGTGGGCACCTTGATCGTGGCCGTGTCCTTCTTTACCTCGACCTTCGGCACCGCGACCTGCGTCGTGTCGGTGCCT
Source organism: Gemmatimonadaceae bacterium (assembly GCA_050733435.1). Taxonomy (GTDB): domain Bacteria; phylum Gemmatimonadota; class Gemmatimonadetes; order Gemmatimonadales; family Gemmatimonadaceae; genus UBA4720. The sequence continues at coordinate 673 of JBOHTB010000015.1, forward strand.
ACCGAAAGCGTGGGCGTGTGAATCGTATCCGTCTGCGTCCCCACGACCGGCTTTTGCACTTCGTATTCTCCGTCGCCGGTCTTCTTGCAAGCCGAGATTGAGACGACGGCCATTGCGGCCGCGACTGCTGCTAACTTGCGCACGAGACGTCCTCCAAAAAGTGTGTTCGCCGGTGAGCCCGGCAACATCGCGAATGATACTCAATCCTCGAACGCCTCGCGCTGCCTTTTCCGCACGCGTCGAAGCTCGTACACCTGGGCCACTTCGCCACCAATGATAAAAATGAGCGCGGCGTAGTAAACCCAGATGACGACGATTACCAATGCAGCGACCGTGCCGCTGTAAAATGACCCCGGATTGAACGAGCGTACGTAGGCCGAGAACGCGCGCTTGGCGATTTCCAGCATAACGCTCGTGAAAAGCGACGCGATCAGGGCCGTTTTCCATCGGATTTTCCGGTGCGGCAAAAACTTGTACAAACAAAAGAACATCGTCGCGATGAACGAAAAAGCGAGCACCTGCCCGAGATTGTATTCGAGCTGGCCCATCAGCTCCTTCCGTAACCCAAGGTCCGCGAGAATCATCACGCTGCGCGTGGTCGCGATCGCCAGGTACGCGCTCAGCGACGTATAGGCGACGAGCAAGAGACTCGATACGAGAGTCATCTCGATGTCGAAGATTTTGCCGGCGATGATTCCCCGATCGCTGTCGATATCGAAGATGGCCGCGAGCACGGTGCGCAGGGATCCGAACAGGCGCGTCGAGAACCAGATGAAGCCAACGGCGCTGTAAATCCCGAGTGACCCACGCCTTTTTATGACTTCATCGAGGATGGATGCGGCGGGGCCGGAATCACCGGGCGGGTGCGGCGGCAAAAATTTGTCGACGATCGCGAGAACCTCACCGGAAGTGGTGTCCGGAGATTGATTCAGCAGATAGACGAGACCCGTCGCGAGCAGAAGAAAGAACGGTACGGCGGCGAGGAGGATGTTGAAGGAGATACCGCCCGCGAGAAAAAAGATGTTGTCTTCGCCGCTGTTGTCCCAGACTCTCTTGGCGTAATCGCGAAGCAGCCAGCCGCCCCGGGCAGCGAGCCCGCGCTCGGGCACTAGCTGTCTTTGTACGCCGCTTTTCTCTCGGCGATGCGGTGCTCGAGGCGTCCCCGCGTCTGACGCGCTGCCGCGCGCCCGGCCTCGAAGGCGCTCGAGACCTGTCGCTTCTTGGCGTCAACTGCCTCGAAGGTCGCGTCGATCCGCTCCTCCACCGACGCGCGAACATCGTTGAACTTGTGGGCGACCGTCTCGCTCACATCCTCGACAAAGTCCTGCGCCGCTTCCTGCGCACGCCGTGCGCGTCGGGCAATTTGGCGCCGGGTTTCCTCACCGCTTTGCGGAGCGAGAAGGAGTGCAGCTCCGGCCCCCAGCGCAAGCCCGATGATGAAGGATCCGACGCCGGGGCCGTGTCGTTCCACGACGACGTACGGCCGCTCTGCGTAGTAAGGGTCCTCATCATACCAATCGTACTCGTGCATGCGCGTCCTCCAGTTATTAGCGCTTCTTCGCTTTGGAGCTCTTCGAGGTCCCGCCAGATTTCCCCGATGGCACGTTCGCCTCCTGGCGGGCTCTGCTGTGCGAGCCGTTGACGGCTGCCGGCGATGAACCGCCGGGCGCGCCATTCAACAGGGTCGAAATCTCGGCTCTCACGTCGGCCGGAGTCATTCCGACGATCGTCGCTGTGCGCGCGTAGTCACCGTTGGTCGAAGCAAATGCCCGAAGCACGAGCTGACGTCGCGTATCAGCTAACGTTGCCCCTGGAGGCACTGTGATCGACGTCGTCGGGTCCGTTCCGCGGCGAAGATGGCGGGGCATGATGTCTACGGCCTTGATCTTGTCGCCGCGGCTCATGATGACGGCGCGCTCGACTGCGTTTTTCAGCTCGCGAACGTTGCCGGGCCAGTTGTAGGAAAGGATCCAGTCCCAGGCGGCATCGTCGAAGCCCGAGAGTGGCTTGCCGTTCTGCTGCGCAAACCGAGCAAGAAATTCGTTGGCGAGCAGCTTGATGTCGCCGATTCGCTCGCGGAGCGGAGGCAGGAATAGCTCGACGACGGCCAACCGATAATACAGGTCCTCTCTCAGATCGTTCTCGGAGAGAGCTTTCTGTAAATCCCGATTCGTCGCGGCAAGAATTCGGATGTCGACCGAGATCTCCTTCTTGCCGCCAAGCCGGCGGATGCTGCGCGACTCGATTGCCCGCAGGAGCTTGACCTGAATGTCGGTCGGCATCTCGGCTATCTCGTCCAGAAAAATGGTGCCGCCATCGGCCATCTCGAATGCGCCGGGTTTTTCATTCACGGAACCCGTGAACGCTCCCTTCTCATGACCGAACAGCTCGTTCTCTAGGATGTCTTTCGGCAGTGCCGCGCAGTTCAGGGCGAAAAAAGGACCTTTGGACCGTTCGCTCTTCGCATGGATTGCGCGCGCGACCAGCTCCTTTCCCGTTCCGGACTCGCCAAAGATGAGAACGCTCGCGGTTGATGGGGCCACGGCTTCGATGATCTGGTAGACGGCTCTCATTTCCTCCGACTGCCCGGTCAGCTCGCCGAAATGCGTCAGCCCTTCCAGCTTGGACGAAAGCTCGCGGTTCTTCTGTTGGACGTTGAACTTGTCGATTGCCTTGGGGATGAGCGCTTTGAGTCGGTTCAGCTTGTCGGCGGTGAGTGGCTTCTCGACGTAGTCGTAGGCGCCCTCGCGCATCGCCTGCACCGCGGAATCGACGGTCGCCTGTCCCGTCACGATGATGCACTCGGTCGGAATCGCCCGGTGCTGCAGCTCCTTGAGAAGTCCAAGTCCATCGACCTTTGGCATCTTCAGGTCCGCGAGGACAACACCGAAGCTCTCCGCGCCGAGCTGGTCGAGGGCTTTCTGGCCGTCGACCGCAACAGCGACATCGTAGCCCTCGTCGCGCAAAATCGCGCTCAACCCTTCCGTGATGGAACGGTCGTCGTCGGCGATCAGAATTCTTGCGTGCTTCGATTCATTCTTTGGAATGGCTTCTACCTTCGGGAGAAAGTGATAATATAACCCGCTCGCCGTGTTGCTCGACGCCGACGCCGATCATGTGCGCGAAGCGTTTGATAGCGAACACAAGAGACTCGGCGCGCGCGCCGTCAATCATTAGCTCCATTTCGGTTCGGGCGCCATGCCCCGGCAAAAGTCGGAGGGTTCCGTCGGCCTGCGCCGTCAGCACGCAACCAAACAGTGCCAGCAGCCCCTCGGTCAGCGCGTTCGCGACCCCGACCTGCAGAATGGCGCGCTCGGCGAATGGGACAAGATCATCCGATTTTTTCAGGTCCTTCGCCCTGCTCCTCACGACCTCGGCGTTCACAGCCACGCCGTTCAAGGCATTTCGGATCTCGTGGCCGGCGCGCCGTGTTATCTCCTGAACTACTTCTGCGGCGTCGGCTGTTGATGTCCGTGGTCTGTCAGTCACTCAGATCAGCATCATCGGGCGCCGCTTCGACGACCGCGAGATCGGGATGCGGCTGCGGCTTGTGCTTCACGATCGGCGTGATGAATCGATCGACGACTTCGCGCGTGTTGACCACCGCCAGCTGGGTGAAGAGGAAGCTGAACTTCTCCTCGTACTCTTTCGCCAGGCGGGCTTTGTTTTCGGTGGGCAGATCCCAGAATCTCTTCTTGAACGGCCCAAGCGCCTTTTTCCGGGTCTTGTAAAAGAACTGCTCATCGGTGTCCGTCGGCTTGCGCTCGTCCTTCGCATTCTGCCTGAGCCAATCATAGATCTCGTTTCGAAACGCGTCAGGAATGTTGTCGTACAACATCGTCTGAAAGTTCGTAGCGAGATGGATCTCCGCGGTCTCGGTATGCGGGAAGTGGTGGAAGGCGCTGTCGGGCAAAGTCGATGCGCCGTGCTGAACCGCGCCAGCCAGGCCGTATTTTTCTCTGGCAACCTTCGAGAGACGCGCCAACGTGTCGAAGTCGATCTTGACGTCGGCAATACTTCCGTCGGCGAGTACGACGCCACCGTGCGTTGTGCCCGATTGCACGCTGATCTTCGACAAGCCCTCGGTGCCCGGCGAACGACGCTTCAGGGTGGCGTTGAATCCGTCCATGTAGGTTTCGAGCTCTTCGACCGTCGAGTTTTGCGTGCCGACCTCTCCGATCTCGCCACCAATCGAGATGTTGATCCGATCCGGCTGCAGCTCTCTGACGGTGAGACCGAGCTCTACGGCCTGCTCGTAATTCGTCCGCTGCTGTTCCTTCAGTGTCGGCTTCGACAAATCGACGAGCGTCGATGTATCGACGTCGATGTTGAAGAATCCCGACGCGATCGCTTCGCGCGCGAGCTGCTTGACTCCATTTACTTCCGTTACCGGGTCGACCGCGAATTTCTTGGCGTTGATCTGAAAGTGGTCGCCCTGAATGAAGATCGGACCGCGGAATCCCTCCCGGAGCGCAGCTGCGAGCATCACGGCGACGTATTCCGCCGGCCTCTGATCCGTGTAGGCGATCTCGGAACGCGCGATCTCGAGAATGAGGGCTCCAACCTTCAGTCTCACGGCCGAGCGAAAGAGAGCGCGAGCCGTATCGTACGCCATGCCGCGAATGTTCATCGCGGGAACCGTAAATCCGCTGACCTCTCCCCTTCCGCGAGCCAGGTACAAGTCGTGGATCGACGCCGGGCGCACTCCAACAGCCTCGCCGAGCTCCCAGATCAGCCACCGCGCGTCATCACGCTCGTCCTGCTCGCCGAATACGGCCGTGTAGACAAGCTTGTCCATCCTGGACGACGCGATGGCCGTTTCGTCGTGCACCGTTACGCGGCCGTCGAGCACGGTCACGGATTTCTGAAATGGATTGTCGAACATATGAGTCACAAACTCGTTTGGGGTTTCTCGTGTCGCAAGGGCTCGCGGAGATCCGCGACCTCAGACACTCCAGCGCGGGTCGCTCTTTGGCAGCGACTCCCACTCTTTCTTTGCGGCGTCGGCGCCGGGCCGACCCAACAATGCATAAGCGAATTGCTTCCCCAGCTCAACGCCCGGCTGGTTGAACGCGTCGATTCCGTATAGCTGTCCCGCGTATGCGGTCGCGATCTCGAGCAGCATCATCATCTGACCCACGTGAGACGGGTCGACGCTATCGATCTGGATAGTCATGTTCGGCCGACCGCGACGTGCGAGCGCGCCAGCTGTCGCGCGCTGCTCGATGTCGATCAGCTCGCCGAGCGAGTGACCGCCCAGGTATCCGAGCTCTTTCACATCGCCAAACTCCGAAGGGATCTTCACGTCGGCAGCGCGATTTCTTACGGATACGAAAGTCACCGTCTTGTCGGCGGGGCCTTCCATGAACAGCTGCACCTGCGCGTGCTGATCGGTGGCGCCGAGTGCCGCGAGAGGGGTGGACCCGACGGACGTGCCATCCGGTTTTCTCTTACCAAGACTCTCGGCCCACAGCTGAACGAACCAGGCTGCAAAATCTCTCAGTGGATCGGAGTACGGCATGAAGACGGCTATGCGCTTCTTCTCCTCGGTATCAGCAAGCCACTGCAACATCCCGTAAACGCCAGCGGGATTCCGCGCGAGATCCGGGCTCTCACACCGACGCGCCATTTCGCCGGCACCCTGAAGCAGAGCACCCACATCGATTCCAATTAGCGCCGCGGGAAGCGTCCCCACAGCGGTCAGTACGCTAAATCTCCCGCCGATGTTCGTCGGAATCTCCAACGCCGCGACCTTGAGCCGCTCGGCCAACGGCCGCAAGGCTCCCTGCTTTGGATCAGTGACAAAGACCATTTGCTTTGTCACGTCGAGCTTTTCGGCGAGAAGCCGCTCGTGGACGATGAGAAACTGTGACATCGTCTCCGCAGTTCCGCCGGATTTCGATGTGACGATGAAAAGCGTACGCGCGAGTTTCAACCGGCCAAGAAGCGCTGCGATAGTTTCGGGATCGACATTGTCGAGGACGTGAAGCCGCGGATAGCCGTCGCGCGATTTCTCGTCGAGCATGTTCCATCCGCTCGGCCTGAGAGCTGTGCGAAGAGCTATCGGACCGAGCGCGGAGCCGCCAATTCCGAGGATGACGATGTCGTCGTACTTTCCGCGCGCAGTCGCCGCGAAGCGCGTCACCTGATCGAGAAGTCTCGTGTCGCGCGGAAGATCGACGAAACCGACTGCCCCGCTCCCACTCAACGAATCAAAGGCGCGCTTTGCCGCGGCCAATTTCGCAGGCGCGCTGGACCAGGCTTTCTGATCGATCCCGCCTGGCGAGATCATCATGTTCGAGTAGTCGAGCCGAAGTGTCATCTCAGTCGAATTGAACCGTCAAACCATCGAACGCAGGAGCAATGCCGGGCGGGAGCTCAGCCTCGAGCTCCGCGTGAGCCGTTCGATGCGTGAGATGCGTGAGCCACGTTTGTCGGGCGCCAATTTTTTTGGCTGCCTCGACCGCCTCACCGACGCTCAAGTGAGTGGGATGTGGCGTCCGAAAGAGCGCATTCAGCACGAGAACGCTGACTCCCTTGAAAGCTCGCAGAGCGGCTTCGGGTAGCTCCTTCGCGTCCGTTATGTAGCCAAGGTTGCCAATCCTGTAGCCGTACACGGAGGTTGGTCCGTGTGGGACGAGCACTGGGGTGATGTCAGCGTCACCGACTTTAAAGGTCTTACCGGGACTCACGGCGTGCGCACGCCCCTCCGGTTTGCTCGTACCCGGAAGTGCCTTGATGGAATCGTCGAAAATATAGGCGAAGCGTTTAGCAAGACGGTCCATCGTATCGGCCGGACCGTACATGTCGATCGGCGCGTCGGTGCGATCAGAGAGGGCACGGATGTCGTCGATCCCGTGGACGTGATCGGCGTGATCGTGCGTGAACAGTATTGCGTCCACACTGCTCACGCCCGCGGCGATGAGCTGCAGCCGCAGTTCTGGCGGAGTGTCGATGAGGATGTTTGTGCCTCCTTCCGTCTGCACGAGAGCGCCGACCCGCGTCCGCTTGTCGCGTCTATCCGTTGACCTGCAGACTTCGCACGCACAGCCAATCTGAGGCACGCCAAAACTGGTTCCCGTCCCCAGAAAGATCAGCTTCAGAGAAACTCCACCTTGAGCAGGTTGGTCGTGCCTGGCATGTCGAACGGTACCCCCGCCGTGACGATGATCCGATCTCCCGTAGATGCGAGCTCTCGCTCGACCACGGCGGTCTTGGCTCGGGTCATCATCTCGTCGTAGTCCGCGCAGTGAGGCACGAGCTGGGGGACGACTCCCCACACCAGCGCCAGCTGCCGGAATGTGCGGCCTTCGTCCGTCAACGCGAGTATCGGCACGGGGGGACGTTTCGACGCTACGACGCGCGCCGAGAATCCGCTCTTCGTGAACACCACGACGAGCGGAGCGCCAAGCATGTCGACGGCGGCAACGGTCGCGGCAGCAATCGCAACTTCGGTAGTGACGACTCCATCGCCCTGTTCGGCGCCCGCGAACGGCGCGACGGGCGGGTGCGTTTCGATCTCCTTGATGATCCGCGTCATCGCTTCCACTGCCAGTCTCGGATAGGCGCCCGCCGCAGTCTCGGCCGAGAGCATGACGGCGTCAGTGCCATCCATGATTGCGTTCGCGACGTCGCTTGCCTCAGCGCGCGTCGGCCGTGGATGCTCGATCATGGACTCGAGCATCTGGGTCGCAGTGATCACGGGACGACCGTATTTGTTGGCCAGGCGAATTATGCGCTTCTGCGCGCCCGGCACCGCTTCGAACGGCAGCTCGACTCCGAGGTCGCCGCGCGCGACCATCACCGCGTCAGATGCGCCGACGATTGCGTCGATATTGTGGAGCGCTACGTCTTTCTCGATCTTCGCGACGACGAGAAGCCACTTGGGGATCATGCTCCGGAGTGACTCGATGTCTTCCGCTCGCCGCACAAAGCTGAGGGCGAGATAGTCGACCTCCTGCTTTACGGCGAACCGAATGTCCGCCTCGTCTTTCTCTGTAATCGACGGCGCCGACACCTGAATCCCGGGAAGGTTCAGCCCCTTGTGGCTCTTGAGCTCTCCGCCATTGAGCACGCGTGCCTTCACGCGACTATTGGCGACTTCGAGGGCGACGAGCTCGATCAGACCGTCGTTGATGAGGATGCGATCGCCGACTCTTACGTCGTGCGCAAGCTGGTCGTACGTGACGGGTATTTCGCCCGTTTTCTCCTCACCTTCGTGCACGAGCACCAGGTCGCTCCCAACGGCCAAGGTGAGCGCCTTCGGCAGTTCTCCGATGCGAATCCGGGGACCCTGAAGGTCTCCAAGTATCGCAATGGGCCGATTAGCCTCGCCGGCAAGGCGGCGCACGGTGGCAATTGTTTCGGCGTGCTCCTCGTGCGTGCCGTGTGAAAAATTCACGCGGGCGACGTTCATGCCTGCGTCGATCAGACCGCGAATCGCATCAGCGTTCGCGGTTGAGGGCCCAAGCGTGCAGACGATCTTGGTGCGCGGGGTGTAGACGCCAGTCACTTCCCGCCGGGTGTGAGTGAGCCGATCTTCGCTTCGAGACCCGCGATCAGCTCGTCGAAGGACTTCTGGAAGCTCGCGATCCCATCTTCGAGCAGCTTCTGGGTAACTTCTCGCATCGAGATGCCTTCTCTCTCGATCTCCTTGAGAAGCCCCTCCGCGGCGCCGATTCTCTTATCGACTGCTCTCTGGACGACGCCATGATCGCGAAATGCATCGATCGTAGCGGGCGGCATGGTGTTGACCGTGTGTGGACCGATCAGCTCTTCGACGTACATGACGTCGCGATACGCGGGGTTCTTGGTGCTCGTGCTAGCCCACAGCGGGCGTTGTACCCGGGCGCCCCGCCTGGCAAGCGCTTCCCACCGCGGGCCAGCGAATTTTTCCTCGAACAGCTTGTAGGCGAGTTTGGCGTTTGCGATGGCCGCGCGACCCTTGAGCAGCGCGAGTCGCTCCTTTTCGGCTGGGGGCGCCTTGGCGATGAGTGCGTCGAGACGCTTGTCGACTTCGGTGTCTACACGACTCACGAAAAAGCTCGCGACCGAGGCAAGACCGTCGATCGGCAGGCGGGACTTGACCCGGTCTTCCAGTCCCCCGAGGTACGCCTCGATCACGCGCTCATGGGCTTCGATGGCAAAGAGAAGCGTGATGTTGACGTTGATACCTTCGGAGATGAGCTGGCGAACAGCGACTGCGCCTTCCTTCGTCCCCGGCACCTTCACCATCACGTTCGGTCGATTGACCGTCTTCCAAAGTCTGCGCGCTTCCTCGACCGCATCCTCGGCTCGGTGTGAAACTCCCGGAGAGATTTCTATCGAGACAAATCCGTCGGCACCGCGAGTTGCGCTGTAGACTCCCGCGAAAATGTCGCAGGCGTCGCGTACATCGGTCGTCTCGACGAGCTCGAACAGCTGCGCGCTCGTGAGGCCTTCATCCGCGGCGGCGAGCTGTTCGTCGTACGCATTTCCGCCGGCGAGCGCCTTCTGAAAAATCGTTGGGTTGGAAGTCATGCCGGTCAGCGCGTCGCTTTTGACGCGGTGCTCGAGCTCGCCGTTCTGGAGCATCGTTCGATCGATGCTGTCGAGCCAGATGGACTGGCCGGCGTCGTGAAGTTGCTGAAGTCTGCCTTTCGCCATGAATGATCCCCCTCTTCAATTCTAACTATCCTGACCGCCCTTCGCTTCTCTGTTTGTCACCGCGGCGAAAGATTTGCTCCAACCGAATCTGTGCATCAGCGTCGAATCTTTCTGCTATCTCCCGCGAGCTGTGGTGGCAAGAGGGCCGCGCTTCTGTTCAATCCGCGGGCCGATTTTCCGATCGCACAAAGAGTCCGGAGCGACGAAGGCGCTCCGCTTGGCGAAGTTTTCAGCTTCCTGAGTGGGCTCTACTTTCGTGGCAAGCTGAACTACGCGCGCGCCTTCGAGAACCCTCCGCCGAGGAAGGCGCCCGGGGTGCACATCATCACGCCAACGGATGGATTGTGCTCGCCGGGGCTCATGGTAACGCTAGAGGATCTGGATCGCTTCGCGACCGTTCCGATCGAAGCCGACGAGTCTCGCTATAGCGTACCGCTCGAGCACGATGTGGTGAGGCTTGCGGACAAAATTGGGCCGCGTTGTGAGGTGGTCCTTCTGGGGAGCGTGGCCACTGGCAAATACGTCGACGTTCTCCTCCCGATTCTTGGCAAGCGTCTCGTGTTTCCAAAGGATTTCGTGGGACGCGGCGACATGGCGAGGGGCGGCATGCTGCTGGAGCGCGCGGCGAGCGGGAAAGAGCTTACCTATATCGCGGTGTCACATCCTTCACGGCTAGGAATCAACGCCTCGAAAAAGGCGCGCTCGGAAGCGAAGGCGCGCCACGAAGCGACGTTGAATCGCTGATCGTTCCGGAGACGGCGGGTTTAGAAGTCCCGCTTCCGCATCTCCTTGAAGAAGCGCTCGTGCTCCTGACGCTCTTTCAGCGTCTCGGCGTCGGTCGGCAGATCCGGCAGGTTCTTGTCGTATCTCTTTCCGAAGCCCCTTCTGACGTTGGCTTTGGCAGCCTTGGCCGCGTTTTTCTTAGCCAACGCGGCAATCTTCTTGTCGTCCATAGCCCTCTGCTGGTGACGGGAAAATGTGCGCTTAAATATGTCACCTGGCGCGGCGATCGTCACACGAAATTTCGTGGCCGGTCGATTGATTCGCGCTGGGAAAGGTTAACATAGTGGAGAAGCTGGGTAGCGCCCTTTTAAGAACCCTCGCGAGAGACACCATGAGCACATTCCCCGACGCCATATCCGTTCTCTCGGCCATGATCACGCCTGCCGTGCTGATTTCGGCGTGCGGATCCCTGATCCTGGCAACGTCGGACCGACTGACCAAGGCAGTCACCCGAACGAGGGAGATCACGAGCGCGCTCATTCCGCGGACTGGGGATCAGAGAACGGACCCTCGCGAAGAAGAACGACGCATGCTCTTCACGCAGCTCGATTTCGTGACGACCCGATCGCGACTCCTGCAGAGAGCTCTGTCGCGCCTCTACGCAGCGCTCGGTTTTTTCGTCGGTACGAGTGTGGCTATCGGTCTCGTAGCGATCACGAGCTCCCGTTTCACGATCGTTCCAATTGCGCTGGGTCTCTGCGGCGCCGGACTATTGCTTTACGCCGCGTTTCTCTTGATCAAGGAATCGCGTTTCGCGCTCGCCGGCGTAAACGAGGAGATGGATTTCATGTGGAAGCTCGGGAAGACATACGGCCCCGAGGACCTCGTGGCGAAAGGAATAAAGAAAGCGCGGTGGTTTGGGGGAGTACGATAATGCGTGCGGTGCGCTACGAGTGCGGCTTCAGCCGCACTCGCTAAACCCGCACACGTGGCACTTGGCGCATCCCTCGGCAAACTCCAGCGATGAACCGCAATCCGGACAGGTGCCGATGAAGGATTCGCTTCTGTTGAGCGCGTCGAATCCGTATTGCGTCTGTCCCGTTTCGCTCGAGTTCACTACCGGCGACGCGACGGGCGGAACGACCTCCACCGGCGACGGCGCAGAAGGAGCGGCACCAAGCAGATCCTGCTGAACGCCCTGCTTTTCACGAATCCATTTTTCGAGAGCAATGCCGATGGCATCCGGGACTGACAGTACCTTGTTGGGCCCAAGTCCGATTGCCTTGTCCGATGCAATCCCGCGCAGCTGGCGGTGCACCTCCCGAATCGGAATTCCAGAGCGAAGTGCGAGTGAAATCAGTCGTCCCATCGCTTCGGCATCAGCCATCGCTGCGCCACCCGCCTTACCCAGGTTGATGAAAACCTCAAAGGGCTGACTGCGATCGTCCTCGGTGATGTTGAGGAACATGGTGCCGAGCGGAGTCTCGATGCGCGTGGTGATGCCGCGCAGCGTGTCGGGACGTGCTCTCTTCGCGCGGCGCTGGAGATTCTCCGCTTCGGCATCGAACAAAGCCTGCTTGAGACGAGCGTTCTCCGCCTCGAGCTCCGCGATGGTTCCATGCAGCTCTCCGCGCTCGGCGCGCGCATCGGCCAGACCGTCGCGGTCCGCCTTCGCCTGCTCGGTGGCACCTGTCGATAGAACCTGATTGTCGCGCGAGCCATCCCTGTACACTGTGACGCCCTTGCATTTCAGCTCGTAGGCAAGCTCGTAGATCGCCCGCACATCGTCGGGTGTCGCTGCGTGGGGAAAGTTGGTCGTCTTGGAGATCGCGGAATCGCAATACTCCTGGAAGGCGGCCTGCATCCGCACGTGCCACTCGGGAGTTATGTCGTGCGCCGTGACGAACACACGCTGCCACTGCGCCGGCACCTCGTCGAAATGGATATGGCCAAGCTTCGCGATTTTTTCCATCAGCTCTTCGGAGTACCAACCCTCTTTCTTCGCGGCGGCGACAAAATCCTCGTTCACATCGGGCATCTGCACGCCCGCCTGATTGCGCATGAATGCGATGGCGAAAAGGGGCTCGATGCCGGACGAGCAGCCGGCGATGATAGAAATCGTCCCCGTAGGCGCAATCGTGTTGACGTTGCAATTGCGGAGCATCTGCATGGGGCGAACGCGATTGCCTTTTGCGTCTCGCGCGCACGTCTCGTCCGGACCCCAGATCGACCGCGCCCACTCGGGGAACGGACCGCGCTCGTTGGCCAGCCTTTCGCTCTCGCGCTTTGATTCGACGTCGATGAATTTCTGGAGCTCGCGGCCGAACTCGACTCCCTCGGTAGAGTTGTAGGCGATGCCGAGGCGGACCAGTGCATCTGCGAATCCCATCACGCCGAAACCGATGCGCCTGATTCTCTTGGAGAGCGCATCGATCTCCGGGAGCGGATACTTGTTGACGTCGATGATGTTGTCGAGGAAATGCACCGAGAGATGGATGTCCCGCTCGAGCGCTTTCCAATTCATCTCACCGCTCTTCACATAGAAGCCGGCGTTGATCGAGCCCAGGTTGCAGACGTCGTACGGCAGAAGCGGCTGCTCTCCGCACGGATTCGTCGCCTCGTATTGACCGACATTGGGCACGGGGTTGAATCGGTTCGCCTCGTCTATGAAGAAGCAGCCAGGCTCGCCCGTCCTCCATGCGCCGTCGATCATCTTGTCCCAGACTGTGCGCGCATCGAGCTGACCGCTCACCTTGCCGCTCGAAGGATCCACGAGATCGTAAGTCGTTCCCGCTTTCACCGCAGCCATGAACTTATCGGTCACGGCAACCGAGATGTTGAAGTTCGTTATCTGCGTCAGATCTTCCTTGCAGGTGATGAACTCCATGATGTCCGGATGATCGACGCGCACTATTCCCATGTTGGCGCCGCGACGCGTACCGCCCTGCTTCACCGCGTCGGTCGATGCGTCGTAGAGCTTCATGAACGACACCGGGCCCGAGGCTACGCCAGTGGTGGAGCGCACCATCGAGCCTTTGCCACGGAGCTTCGAAAAGCTGAATCCGGTTCCCCCGCCCGACTGATGGATGAGTGCCATAGACCGCAGAGTGTCATAGATCCCATCTCGGCCGTTCGAGAGCGCGTCCTCGACAGGAAGAACGAAGCAGGCAGAGAGTTGACCGAGCGGTCGCCCGGCGTTCATGAGGGTTGGGGAGTTCGGCTCGAACCGACGCTCGACCATCAGCCGATAGAAATCGGTCGCGGTGTCCGTCACCTCGGCGTCGCTCGATCCATAGCGTCGATCGGCCTCAGCCACCGTACCCGCCACTCGCCAGAACATTTCCTCCGGCTGCTCCATAGGCGTGCCCGACGCATCCTTGATCAGGTATCGCTTCCCGATCACGGTGCGTGCGTTGTCATTCAGCTGGGCGTCGCCCCGGGGCGGTACGGCAGGTATGGGCATTAGTTACAACTCTCCGCTGGGTGAAAAGGTTGTCAAGAAGAAGACGATGGAGTCAGGACTGCACGCTTGGGCACCGGATGGTTTCGATGCGGGCAGGCATACTACCCGGATTCGTGAGTCCGCGCCAGTCTTGGGTTATCTCCTGCTATGACAACAGCTTACAGAATCCACATCACGAATAAATGTTGCCGCCACAGTTTCCACGCTCTTCGTAGAATCGGGCGCAGCCGCAACTCCGTCGCATAGCCCAAGCCGAAGACGAGTTGCTCCCCAAAATGTTCGGGCCGTCCTCTAAATATACCCGACCCTTGGGGTTAGATCGAAGTCGAACGAGCGTGATGGCTCCGGCTTGGGACCGGCTTTTTTCTACTAGCCCGGGAGCCCGTCTGGCGACAAGTCTCTTACCAAACGCGTCGGTTGCCTGGATTCACGATAACCAGCGCGCTCAGAACGAGGCTCCGAAAGTTCCGTACACTGAGGCTCGCCGCGCGCCAAGTCGCTCGCGGTTAGCCAGCGGGAACGCCACACCGAACCGCAGCCTCACCGGGGTATCGAGTTCGAGACTGCTGTCGATATTGAGCTCCCCTCCAATCGAAGTCATGACCGGGTTCGATGCATCGCCGGGAAAGCAAACCCCGGTATCCGCGGCGACAGCTCGCGCCGGACAATACGCGCGGCCCGTCTCTCCGAAAAGAGAAACCGACGTCTTGTCGAAGAAAATTGGAATGAATCGAAAGCCGCGCGCAGGCGCTGACAGCGGAGCGCGATACTCAACGGCCGCGGAATAGGCGCGGATCCCTCCCTCTGCGCTGACGGGATATCCGCGCACTCCGAACTCACGCCGCTGCTCGCCGAGTGCGAAGCCAGGGAAGACTTCGAGCGATGCGCCGCTGATGCCGCCGGCTGAAAATCTGTCCAGGCTGTGCTCGTCCGTGATTCCGCCTGCCGCGCGCAAGGCGAGCACGTGGTGCGCGAATCCGGGGAGATCGAGCGATTTGTAGAGGGAAGTCGTCCCCACGAAACTACGGGTTGAAGTGCCGCTCGTGCCGTGGTCCCATCTTTGGTGGGCGCTCCCGCTCACGCTCAGTCCATCTTCGGGAGAAATCGCGAGCTCGGGTCGCTGCGCGTTCGACCAGCCGAGTGCCGCGACTATTCCCGGGACCGTATGTGTCACGTTGTAGAATGAGTTGAGCTGCTGGAGCAGATCGCTCGGCGTAGTCGCGTACGACAGGCTCTCGACATCGCCGCCGATGGAGGCAAAGGAATACGTCCGAAAGCGTGGGCGAACGAAAGTCGCCTGCACGGAAGCGAAGCGATCGCGCTCAAAGAAATTCCCCACCGGAGTGAAAGTGCCGCCGTTATCGGTGTAAAGACTGTCGTTGGAGAAGCTTTGCGACGCGTAGATGTCAACCAGCGGCACTCCCAATCCCGCGTACTCGTAAGTGAGCCACCCGGAATTTTCTCCGAACCGACTGTTGTGGAGTGCTTCGATCGTAAAGCTGTGGCGCCCGACAACGTCTTTCCCGCTCGTCATCGCACCGAACGAGATGCCGTCCGAGGTAGTGCTCTCGAAAACCGGAAGCCAGTAGGTGGGGAGAAGCGAATGCCATGGCGAATAGCGCGTGATGCGCGACGTGTCCTTCGTGCCAAGCGGCGGCACGTTCGGATTTGCTGCGGGACAATCCGCGCATGTGCCGCCTGATTCGTTTTGCGACCCAGGGGTCGTCCCGGAATCGAGCGGCTGCGGAATGGGACCGATTCCGATGTGGTCGCCATCCGCAAGAAAGAGCACGGCCGCAAGCCTTGTCTGATCCGGCGAAGTCTCCGGCGAGAAAATGCCCGTCGCGGCGTCAGTCAAACGATTGATTCTCACCGGCGTCGTCGTCATGTCGGCGACATAGAGCTGCGGCATCCCGTTCCGCTCTGACGAGAAATAGATGCTGCGTCCATCCCTCGACCAGCTCGGTTGAGAGTTGATCGTGCGCGAGGCGCCGAACGAGGTAGTGCGGGCGCCGTCAGCGTCGAGCACCACGATCTGCGAGATCCCGCGCGTCTGCGCGAGCGCAACGATACGGGAGCCATCGGGCGACCAGCGCGGATCCATCCACTGAGTGTCGAGACTCGCCGGAGTGATCGGCCTAATAGATCCACCTCGCGAGGAGATGCGCACGAGCCGCGTCGTAGCCGGGATATCCTGCACTGCCACGATCTCGCCATCCGCTCGGACATCCGGGGTCGAGAGTCGTGCTCCGTGAGTCAGGCGCGTTTCGTGTCCATCTCGCTCGACGTAGAGATCCTCTCGGATATGATAAGGATCCACGTAGTCAGGCTGAGTGAAAACGATGCCGCCGTCAGGCAACGGTTCGTTCGTGCCGGTTCCGTTCCTCCGCCCAAGGTTCTTCTCTCTGCCAGCGAGCGAGACTTCGTACGCGGCCGGAACTTCCCGGCCTTTGTCGCCCGAGTACATGATGGCCGTGTCGCCGAGCCAGCGCGGGAACAGCGCGATTCGTCCGCCGGGGGTTAGCTGAGTCCAACCCGGCATCACCGTGTGCGCGGTTTTCATCTCGCGCGAAAGTGAATCGCGCCACTGCTCCCACGCGGTCTGGAACGACTCGCCGAAAGCGCTTCGAGACGTCAGCGTCAGGATAAAGGGCAGCGGATTTTTCGCACCGCGCTCGACGAAATCTCTAATGCTGCCCGGGCCGCGAGTACGCGACAGGTAATCGAAGAGGAGCGATCCGTAAACGTAGACCACTTCGCCGCCAGGAAACCGACTCGTGTTGAGCGATAAGTCCTGCAGTGTTGGAACACGGTTCGCGAGCGCGGCGGCGCGCGCGATCATCGAATGCTCGGAGCTCACGAGTCGACCGACGCCGGTGAGGCGCGACTCGTAGTAAACTGCGAGGCCCTCGAGTACCCATCGGGGCTCGTACTCGTTCGGAAACAGCAGCGGATTGCGTCCGAAGATTGCCTGACCGACACGCCAGATGCCCCGAGTGCGATCCAGATGGAAAATGTGAGTGAGCTCGTGGGTTACGACGAGGGCGTTCCAGTCTGCGTAGTTCCGAAGGCCCGACGCATCCGTAGGAGGGTGAGCGTAAACGACGATTCGATTCGTCGGAAACGGCGTCGCGTATCCATTCACGTAGTCGACGTTGTCGGAGATCACCAGGTCGATGATTCCGCGCGGCGGAACGAGCTCCGACGCGAGCTCCGTATAAGCGCGCTCGGCGTTTACCGCAGCACTTCGCGCTTCACTCTCCAGAGCGGGAGTGAAATGAACGCGAAAGTGCCTGGTGCGCAGCGTCCGCCAATCTTCATTCGGGGGTAGCTGCGCAATCGCTGCCCGCGCCGCGCAAAGGAGCAGCGCGGCGCAGAGCGCAATGCCTCTCACGGATTCTGGGCCAGGGACGCGAAGTAGTTTTCCAGACCGTGCAATATGGCGGTCGCGTACAATTCCTGATATTCGGGCGTTCTCAGCGCTGCCTCCTGATCGGGCATAATAATGAAGGCTCCCTCGGTGAGAATCGATGGCATCCACGTACCCCGAGCAACCGCGATGTTCTGAAACTTCGCGCCGTTATCGCGCAGTCCGAGCTGGTCGAGCAGTGAGGCCTGGGCCGCAACCGCGAGTGGAATCGAGTGCGGCCAGAAGTAGAGGGTCATGGATCCGTTGTTGACGAATGGGTTCACCCCATCCGGAAAAGCGTTGAGGTGAATCGACACAAAGGCGTGCGCATTCGCTCGACGACTGATGATCGGACGGAGTCCCAGATCAACCGGGTCGGTCGTAGTGCGAGTCATCACAACGTTCGCGCCCGCCTGAGTAAGGAGATCGCGCAACCTGAAGCCGACCTGCAATACGGCGTCCCCTTCGTAGAGGGTGGTTGGTCCGGTCGCGCCGGCTGGCGGATGGCCGGGATCGACCGTGATCGTCAGCCCACGGAGTGGATTTGCGGGATCGGCGATGTGTGGAGGCCTGCGCACTCGAAAAGTGAGCGTCCCATTTTGCCAGAGGGCCAGATATCCGTACGGAGCACGATTCAGATTTATCGAGTACCGTACCCGTTGCGCCTCCGGCGTCGAGCTAATGCTGTTGAAGTAGGGATCCTGCGGCTGCGGCATCATCGATATCACAGGCGCGCCGGTCACTCCATACACGAGGAGAGACAGGGACCGATCCGTCTCTTCAACCAAATAGGGCGGAGGCGGACCGGTCACCGGAATAACTACGTCGATCCAGTCCGGACCGGGCTCGATTCGAACAGCACCGACCAGTCGCGCGGGCGCGATGGAATCGCCGATGACTCGGTGCGCCGAGTCGGCGGAGATGTATTTGGGCTGCAGCTCGCTCCTCAGCACCCACGCTACCTGTCCGGAATCGAGCTCGATCCGCACGAAATCGTCGCCACTCGCTTTCTCCGAACCGGTTACTCTCACCACTGTTCCCGGAAAGAGAAACCACTTGTATTCCTGTCCGTTCCCGGGAGCAGGTCTCGCTATCGTGACCTGATCTGTGTCGTCGACGTTGGGGCCGACTGGTCCGACCGCGACGTACGTGTTTCCGGGAATTGGGACGAGCGTGTCCGGCGACGGAGCGGCCTTGAGTGTGTCTCCCACCAGAGTGTCGTGCCGAGTGGTATCGGGGAGCGGCGGGATCCGTATCGGCAGCGTCAGTCTCGCGACCCCGCTCGAATTTGCAGCAACCAGTTGATACCGCGGAGCGGAATCCGGCGGCACGGGGAGCCATCCCATGAACGCGCCGTTGGGCCACACCGGCACGGGAACACCATCTATCTGCAGGGCGGCATCACCGCTGCCGACGCTGCCAAAAATGAAATTCGAATCCCGGACGGTAAGAAGCTGATCGGGTTTCGGATAAACGACGTTGATTTGCAGCGCGCCGCGCACCGCCGGCACGGGAGGAAGCCTTGGGTTAGCGGGCGGAAGCGGAGCCGGCACCATAGGCGTCGCGACTGCACCAGGACCGGACGCGGGTTGAGTCGGAGCAGTGGCGCACGACGCATCGAGGACTGCTGCGCAACATACAAAAACCCTGAGACCGGTCGATTTCATCGTTGAAATTCAGGTTGCATGTGGATTGATAAACCAGTCTTTCCAATACGCATGGGTAGTGCCCTCGGTGTTTTGCTTCTATCTTTTGCGTCGGGGAAAGAGAAGGACTCCCGCGATCGCAAAAACAACGCTCTTTTCGAGCCACAATTGCTTGCAGAAATTTTTGGGAGTTCGAATGTCGGGCTGATCAGGCACGACAACCAGGACTCCTTTATGATTGCAAATCTGGAGACCGGCGACATCGCGACGATCAGCGCGCCTGCCGTCGTCTCCGTGCACACCGCTCCCTTCATTCTGATCGTCGCGGATGGAGTGGGCGGCGCTGCTTCGGGCGCGCTGGCCAGCTCCATCGCGACTGAGACGATCCTGAGCGAGCTTCACAAGTGGTGGCACAAAGTGCCGAAGCGGACTCCCGATTCGATTGAAGCCGCGCTGAAGCGCGGGATCGATGTCGCCAACAAAGCGATTTACCAGGAATCAAATTCGTCACCCGAGCACCACGGTATGGGTACGACCACCACGCTTGCGCTCGTGCTGGACGGCGAGGCGTTCATCGGGCAGGTCGGTGACAGCAGGGCCTACCTCGTTCGCAAAGGTACCGCCAAACAGCTTACCAAAGACCAGTCGTTCGTGCAGCGCCTCATCGATGCGGGACGAATGACCCAAAAGGAAGCGGCCCAGAGCGAGCACCGCAACATCATTCTTCAGGCGCTCGGTCCTGAGGAAAAGGTCGTCACCGATCTCTATCGATGTAAGCTCGAGGCCGACGACTTCCTCGTGCTGTGCAGCGATGGATTGTCGAATCAGGTTTCGTCTGAAGAGATTGCACGGATCACTCGAGCCGCGGGCGGGCCAGAAGACATCTGCAAAGCCCTGATCGAGGAGGCGATGCACACCGGGGCCCCTGACAACGTCACAGTCGTCGTTGCACGTCTCCGCGCAACGGACGCCGACATCCGCTCTACGAAATAAAGCCTAGCCGGCTTTGGGGGAGGGCGGAGCTCCGAGGCGTGGAGATGGAGCCTGAACCGTCTCGCCGGTGTGGGCAGCCGAGCCTATCGGTACCTCGCGGTTCCACGGCGCGATGAACGGCAGAAGAAGGAGTGGTGGGATCGCCGCGGCAACCGTGATCACGAAAAACGACGGCCATCCAAGCGACTCCGCGATCTTGCCCCCTGGCGCGACCAGAATGTCCCGGCTGGCAGCCATGAGACTGGAAAGCAACGCGAACTGAGTAGCCGTGAAGCGCTTGTTGCACATGGTTTGGAGAAAGGCGGTCATTCCGGCCGTTACCAGCCCAAGCCCAAAGTTCTCGATGACGACCGCGGTCGTCATGAAAGCCCGGCTCTCGCTCGATATCGAGAGAGCGTAATACGTGAGATTGCTCAGGCCCTGGAAAACCAGAAAAATCCACATTGAGCGATTGACTCCCCACTTGCCGATCCCGACCCCGCCGGCAACCACGCCAACCATCGTGGCGATCAGTCCAGCTCCTCCGTAGGCGGCGCCCACTTCCTTCTGTGTAAATCCGGTGGTGAGCAGGAACGGCGTGGTCATACTGCCGGCCAGACTGTCGGAATACTTGTATAGCACGATGAACAGCAGGACGAGAAGCGCGCGGCCAAAGCCGTTGCGGCGAAAGAATTCACCGAAGGGAAGCACGACTGCCTCCGCGATGCTCTGCGGCGGTCTGTCGCTGAGGAGCGGCTCACGGGCAATGAAAGTCCCGATGATGCCGATGACCATGAGCAGAGCCAGAATTACGTAGACGGTCGGCCATGAAATGGAATCAGCGAGGTAGAGCGCGAGCCCACCCGTCACCAGCAACGCCACGCGATAGCCGAGAACGAACACTGCGGCCCCCGCCCCCATCTCGCGATCCGTAAGCACGTCGCTTCTGTACGCGTCCAGGGAGATGTCCTGCGATGCGCTGAGGAATGCGATGACGATCGCATTGATCGCCAGCATCTTGAGACCAGTCTGTGGATCGTGCAGCGACATCACGCCAATTGCGATGAGCAGCAGCACCTGAGTAATCAAAACCCAACCGCGACGTCTGCCGAGGAACGGCGGAACGTAGCGGTCCATGATCGGCGACCAAACGAATTTCAGGGAGTACGGAAGCGTTACCAGGCTGAAAAAACCAATCGTCGCGAGGTCGACCTTTGCCGTCGTCATCCACGCCTGGAGTGTCTTGCTCGTGAGATAGAACGGAAGCCCGGAGGAGAAACCGAGGACGACGAGCGTAGCCATCTTCGGCTGGCCGAAAATCCGAACCGCCGAGCTCTGGTGCTTGCTCTCGACGGCGCTCGTAGTCAAAGCGCTTCCGGAGTTGAAGCTTGAGCGATCGCTGCCGTGCTCTTTAACGCACTCATCGACGCCACTTCACGGAGAAGGGTGCGCGCGACTGCTCGCTGCATAACCGCTTCACCGCCCCACGCGCAAAGGATCGGCGCGTCCATGTCGAGCTCGCTGGCCAGCCTCGGGTGACTGAACTGAACGATCAAGCTGTCGCGGTGCCGCGAGGCGGCCAGGGCCAGGCGCACTGTCTCCTTTGCCGTGACGGAGTAACCCGGACGTCCCTTCCAGGCGCGTATGTCACCGAAGAGCGCGACGACCGTCGACCCATCGGATGTCGGCGCGCGGTCAGCATCGAGCACGAGATCCACGCCACCGGCGCGCAGGCCTGCGATGAGCGGCTCGCGGGAAGGCGGCGGATAAGGGCCACCGATGTCGTCGTCCACAATCGTGAGATGCCAAGGTTGAGGGAGCTGCGGCATCCTTCCCCGAACCATGTGCACGACACGTTCGGCGAGTTGGGTTGCCCAGCCGCTCTCGTCGCGCGTCGGACGATTGCTCTCCTTTGAAAGTGCCGCCCAGCGCGCCCAGCGTCTCCGTCGCTCAAGAGATTTGTGAACACGGTCCTCGTCGAGCCGTTTCTCATCGAGCGCTTTCTGAATGGCGCGCTCGCACGCCGCGACGTTAGTGGGATATAAGAGACAGTCGCATCCTGCGTCGACCGCGCGAACGACCGCGTCCGCCTCGCCTCCGCCGAGAACTCCTTCCATGATCAGGGCATCGGTCACGACCAGTCCCGTAAATCCCATGTCGTTGCGAAGCAGGTCCGTGAGAATGGGACGAGACAGCGTAGCGGGAGCACCCGAAGGATCGAGGGCTGGAAATGCGACGTGCGCCGACATGACCGCGGCAACACCGCGCTCGATCGCGGTTCTAAATGGAACCAGATCAGTCTCGCTCAGAGTCTCGGCCGAGACGTCAACCGCAGGCAGTTGCTTGTGCGAATCGACGGTGGTGCGTCCGTGTCCCGGGAAGTGTTTTGCGCAGGCGAGAACTCCCTCCGCCTGACACGCATCGATCCAGGCCGATGCGTACTCAGCGACACGGTCAGGATCGCTGCCGAACGAGCGAGTTCCGATTATGGGATTGGCGGGTTCGATGTCGAGATCGCAGTCGGGCGCGTAGATCCAGTTTATGCCGAGCGATCTTGCCTCGAGTGCACTGACAGCGGCAGCTCGCCGAACGGCCTGGAGATCCTCGAGCGAAGCGATAGCGGCGAGCGGGGGAAGCGCAGTTTCACCGCTGAACTGCTGACCCGCGCCGCGCTCGAGATCGGCGCCGATGAGAAGAGCGAACCGCGATTTGGAGTGCAGATCTTCGGTGAGCGCAGCGACGTGCTCTGACGGTCCACCAAAAATGATGAAGCCTCCCACGCCCAGGCGCAGCGCTTCGTCGATCGCCGCCCGCTGCGCTTCGAAGCCATGAGTCGAGTCCCAGCGAATGGCAGGATAAAGAAGCTCGGCGACTTCACTCATGCGGGCGTGAGCTTCCCGAGAATGCGCTGGCCGCGCGCGCCGGTGGCAGTCGGGACGTTTCCTGGACGATCGGTCACGAACAGATATCCGAGCAATGCAAAGGCCACCGCCTCCTTGGCTTCACCATCGAAGTAAACTTCGTCGAAATGCCGAACGCGAATCGGCGCCGCGGCTTTCCTGATGGCAGCGAATAGTACGGGATTCTTTGCTCCGCCGCCGGAGACAAGCACCTCGCGTACCGGCTCCGCAATGAACCGTCGGTATGCGTCAGCGACGCTCTCAGCGGTTAGCGTAACCGCGGTCGCAATTATGTCTTCGTCAGTCGCACCATCGCCGCGCGCGCGTGCGATCAGCTGGGTCGCGTAGTCGGAATTAAACAGCTCGCGGCCCGTAGACTTGGGCGGCGCGGACGCAAAGTACGGAGCGGCGAGCAACTCTTTGACGAGCGCCGCGTCGGCGTGTCCCGCCGCCGCAAGCTTGCCATCGACGTCGAACGCCAGATCCGGTCTCAGCGCGTGCGTCACGGCGTCGATGATCACGACGCCCGGACCCGTGTCGAACGCGCGCACGCCTTCGATTTCGCCGTTCGGCGGAACGACGGTGACGTTTCCGATTCCGCCGAGATTCTGGAGTCCTCGCCATTCCGTGGCCGAGGAGAAGAGCATCGCGTCGGCGATGGGAACCAGGGGCGCGCCCTGACCGCCAGCCGCGACGTCGCGTACCCGGAAATCGCTCACGACGTCGATTCCAGTTCTCTCGGCAATCACGGCTGCCTCGCCAATCTGCCAGGTAGAATGTCCGGGCTCGTGCCAAACCGTTTGACCGTGCGACGCGATCGCCGCGATGTCGTCGCGCGCGATGCCTGCGTCCGCCATTACTTCAATCGCAGCATCGGCGAGCCATGCGCCGAGGTCAAAGTTCAGGCGGCAATACTCGCTCGGAGGACCGCCGCCGAGAGCCGCGCTCAGTCTGGAACGTTGTCCGGAGGTATACGGGCGCGATGTGAACGCGAGCAGTTCGACATCGACGCGTCCTTCCTTCGAATCGGTGAACCGAGCAACCGCGGCGCTGATGCCATCGAGCGATGTGCCCGACATGAGGCCGACGACGACACGCGAGGACATTCTCAGCGCTCCTGAATTGGCGGTGGCTCGTCTTTCGTGACGCGTCTTACCACACCACCGCTCTCAGCAAGCAAACGCTCGGCCTCTTCGCGCGAGACGCCTTTCTTTTGCATTACTATCGCGGTCTTCACGCTCTTGTCGGCGCGATCCAGCCACAGCTTCGCTTCTTCGCGCGACACGCCGCAGACTTCCATGACGATCCGCTGACTCCTGTCGACGAGCTTGTTGTTGGTTGCCTTCAGGTCGACCATCAGATTGCCGTAAGTCTTACCGAGGCGAATCATCGCGCCGGTGGTGATCATGTTGAGAATGAGCTTCGTTGCGGTTCCCGCTTTCATTCTCGTCGAGCCGGTGACGACCTCTGGGCCGACGATCGGCAGCATTGTGACATCGACCTTTGCGACCAAGTCGGCGGGCGGCGGGGAGCAGGCGACGATGCCCGTTGTCGCGCCGATTTCGACCGCCCGCTCGAGCGCGGCGCGGACGTAGGGAGTCGTGCCTGAGGCAGCGATTCCGATCACGAAGTCTTTGGCATTCACTCCGTGTTCGTCGATTACGCGAGCGCCGTGCTGGACGATGTCTTCGGCGCCTTCCTGGGAGCGAGTGAGCGCAGGGAGTCCGCCAGCAATAATTCCCTGCACCATCTCGGGATTCGTTCCGAAGGTGGGCGGACACTCGCTTGCGTCGAGCACGCCGAGACGGCCGGAGGTACCGGCGCCGACGTAAAACAAACGGCCGGAACCACGAAAGGTGGCTTCAGCGAGCTCGATCGCGCGCGCAATTTGTTCGCGCTGAGTGGCGACTGCCTCGGGAACTCTCGCATCCTCCGCGTTTATCATGTCTACGATTGCGAGCGGGGACGCAAGGTCGATCGATGCGGTACGCGGGTTGCGACGCTCCGTTTCGCGAGGGTCCAACATCAATGCGCCGAGCGGTGAGACACCACCTAACTTACCCGACGCCTCGCGCGAATCGCAAGACAACTAGGAGTACGCTCATGACGCGTTTCTTACTCGTGTTTGCTTTATTTGTCGTGGCGACTCCGCTGTCGGCGCAGCGCGGCCAGAGGGCATCGAGCCCGGGAGATCCGTCGATATGGATCTCCGGTGGCATCGCGGGATTCGCCGCAAACGGCGTGAATGACGGCGCATCTGGAAGCAGCTGGGACTTCGGTAACTCGACGAACCTCGCGTACAGTGCCTCGCTCGAGAAAGTGATGAGCAACACAATTTCACTGGGCGTGAGCGCGAGTTACGCGTGGATGCCTTTTGCATATCTGGGATCCGGTGTTCCGACTGGCGGCGGCGCAAACTGTACCCGATGTGACGCCCATCTCGACATGACCACTCTCGTCGGGACGCTGCACGCCGGCGGTAGCGTCGGGATCTATCAGGTGATCGAGCTCAACGCGGGCATCGTGATGTATCAGAACCTCACGCGCGACAGCGATCACGCCAAGCTCGCTCCTTTGGGCACGAACATCGATCCCTATTTTTCACTCGGCTATGGAATCGGCTACGGGTTGAGCAGGACGACGCAGATCGAGTTCGTGCCCGACGCGGGAATATCGATCCACGAGCGCGGTGGATCCTCGAATGGTTTGAGTAACACCACGAGCGTGCGATCACTGAGGCTCGCGGTCAGGATGGGTTTTTGAGTAGTGGTTGCGTCCTTTGTCCAGACGCCAGCAAACTCCGTCGCACTGACGTCCTCGGCGCGCAGGCGTTTATCGGCTTAGAATTGTCGTGGAGATATCGGGAGCGAATCTGAAAAGAGAATTCGTAATTGCGGGGCTCGTCATCGGCGCCGGGTGGATGATTATCGGCGCCAGGTCCTTCGATCATGTTGCGCAGGGGCCCGCTATTCCTGCGCGCGTCGCGGCCAAATTTCCATCGACGTGGCGGTTTCCGGCTGGTGGACGGGCCACGTTCGCCGCGCATGGCATCGTAGCAAGCGACGATAGTCTTGCCGCGCAGGTCGGCGTTGAGATCATGAAGGAAGGCGGCAACGCCGTCGATGCCGCCGTAGCTACCGGGTTCGCGCTTGCCGTCACATATCCCACGGCGGGAAATCTGGGCGGCGGCGGGTACATGGTGATCCGCATGGCCGACGGTAGAACGGCCGCTCTCGATTATCGGGAAGTGGCGCCGCTCGCTGCAACGCGGAACATGTACGTGGGTGCCGACGGAAAACTCACGGGAGAAAGTCTGGTTGGCCCGAAGGCTTCGGGCGTTCCCGGCGCGGTTGCGGGGATGCTGGAAGCGCAACGCAAATACGGCGTGCTTTCGCGGAAGAACGTCCTGGCGCCGGCGGTTCGCCTTGCGTCGAATGGGTTCCTAGTCGGCAAGAACCTCGCAAGGTCGCTGACTAGCGACGCGCGCAGTATCGCGAACTACGGCGGAAAGGCCGTGTTCCTTCCGAATGGCGCGCCTCTCACCGCGGGCTCACGGTTCGTGCAGCCGCGGCTCGCGCATACCCTTCAGTTGATCGCAGATAGTGGAGCGACCGCATTCTATCGCGGCAGCATCGCCGATTCGATCGCGGCGGAGATGCAGCGCGACGGCGGATTGATCACCAGGGCCGACCTCGCGAAGTACCAACCCATCTGGCGTGAGCCGATTCGCACCACTTATCACGGGTATTCGCTCATCGCGATGCCGCCGTCCTCGTCGGGTGGGATCACGATAACCGAGACGCTCAACATCCTCGAGGCGTACGGTCCTGTCTCTCCGTTCGGAAGCGCGGAACGTGTGCACGCGGTTGCATCTGCATCCCAACGTGCGTTCATCGATCGCAATGCGAAGCTTGGCGATCCGGCGTTTGTCTCCGTTCCGCTCGCGACCTTGACCAGCAAGTCATACGCGGCGCAGCTCGCACGCGAGATTTCCCGAGACAGCGCTGACCGCACACCGCGCGTGTCCGAGGCCGTTCGTGAGGAGCAGGAGACGACGCACTACTCGGTGGCGGATCGCTTCGGCAACGCTGTAGCAACTACGACAACGTTGAACGATCTCTACGGGTCGCGGGTGTACGTGACTGGCGCCGGATTTTTTCTGAACGACGAGATGGACGACTTCACGTCGCAGCCTGGAACGCCCAATATGTTCGGCCTGATTCAGGGCGAAGCGAACTCAATAGCGCCGGGCAAGCGCATGCTGAGCGCGATGTCGCCGACGATCGTTCTGGATCCACGCGGTGGACTGCTGCTCGTCACTGGGGCGGCCGGAGGCCCGAGGATCATCTCCGCCACGTCGCAGATCATCCTCGACGTGATCGATCATCGGATGTCGCTCGCCGACGCGATGAGCGCTCCGCGCATTCACCATCAGGCGCTGCCGGATTCTATCGGGCTCGAGCGCGGTGGGTTCGAGCCTTCGGTCATCGCGCAGCTACAGAGCATGGGTCACTACGTCTACGAGCTCGGAAGCATCGCCTCGGCGGTGTCTGTGATGCGGGTGAAGGGCGGCTACGAGGGTATGGATGATCCAAGATCGGGCGGCGCCGCGGTTGGGTACTAACGACTTGCCGCGTTGAGACTGGGACGCTTCGACTGGCATCCACAAAACTGAAGCAGGGAGCGCTAAGCTTTGCAGCAGTAGCTCCTGGCTTTCATACTCGCATTCCTCGGCGAGCTTCGATTGGTCACTCTGACGAAGGGTTCTCTGGCTCCTTAGACGCGCGGCGTCAGAAGGGGTACCGGGTACCTGGTACCCGGTACCGCCTTTCACGCTTAGATCGTCACTACCGCCGGTGCGGTCAGCTGCGCCGAGATGCGAGCGCCTGAATTGACGCATCCTTCGTAGTTCGCGGTCGCAGCGGCCGCTCCCGCGCCCGCGGCACCGCCGACGGCAGCTCCAATCACCGTCGCCTTCGTGCTCTTGCCAAGTATCCGTCCGGCGATCGCACCTATTGCCGCACCGCCTACGACCTTCTGGACGTCCTTGCTCTTTGGCTGGTTCCTGACCTTCGTCACGTCCGCGGACTCGGTCGTGGCGCTGATCGGGTACGTGTGTCCGTGATATGTCACCGAGACAACCCGGAATCCCATCACGACGTTGTCGCTCGAGTTCTCGCTTCTCTTGAGCTCGGTCACTTCGACATTGGCCGTGGCGCCAGCCGGAATGACGGCGCCGTTCGAGCCACTGATTGCGTTCGTGACCGTTGCGGTAAAGCGATCGCCGACGTGGTTGGTGTTGGTGCACACTGTCTTGCCAGACGCAAGATTGAGCGTTGATCCTGTTGGGATCGTGCCCGTTCTCGCACCCGCGGCGGTTCCCGAGGTCCGGGTGACAGTATTTCCACTCGAGGTCACCGAAGTCTTCGGAGTCCGCGTAGTCGTCGTTGGGGTTCTGGTGGTCGTCGTCGTCTTCGAAGTTGTCGTCTTTGAAGCAGACGTCGTCGTGGGCGCTGTGTTGGGCGTCGTAGCGGCGGGAACGTCCGTCAGCGCGGGCTGCGCCGCAGAGTCGCCGTTCGCCAGCTGGATGTCCTTGTTGAGGGCGGAATCTGCTGCTGCGGTATTGTCCTTCTTCACCGAGCATGCACCCGCGAACAGCGCCAACGACAATACGAGCGACGCATTCAACCGGGGAATATATTGGAACATTAAGCCTCCTCCTTCGTGTGACGTCGCCTGGGTGTGCCCAGGCTCATGAATAGTTGCAGACAGGAACGCGTTTTCGAAATATGAAGAACCTCAGGCTCGCGACGCCATACTATAGACCGTACTGGATCCCATTCTCCATTGGGCTCCTCATCGTTCTCGCATCGTCGGCCATCACCAGCGTGATTCCATGGCTTCTGAGACGAGCGATCGACGCCATTGGCGCCGGAGCACCACTGAGGACGATCTGGCAATTGAGTGGTTTCATTGTCCTCGCCGCGATAATCGGCGGCGGATTCAGGTACGGCATGCGCGAGCTGATGAACGGCGTGAGCCGGTGGATCGAGTACGACCTCCGCAACGACCTCTTCACCCATCTGGAGACGCTCGACACCGCCTACTTTGCACAGACGCGCACGGGCGACGTCATGGCGCGCCTCACCAACGACCTGAGCGCCGTTCGCATGGCGGTCGGCCCGGCCGTAATGTACCTCGCGAACACGATTACCGGGGCGATCTTCGCGCTGTTCTTCATGCTGCGGATCGACGTCAGGCTGACGCTCTTCGCGCTCTTGCCGCTGTTGTTGTTGCCGGCGCTGACCATTCGGATGGGAAAGATGATCCACGACCGATTCGAAGCGGTCCAGGAGCACTTTTCCACTCTCACCACTCGCGCCCAGGAAAACCTGAGCGGAGCGCGGATAGTTCGCGCCTACCGCCAGGAGGCAGCGGAGATCGCGCGCTTCGGCGAGCTTAATCAGCAGTAC
>JBOHTB010000016.1:0-13779 GCA_050733435.1 Gemmatimonadaceae bacterium
TCTGGTATAATCGCCAGCGCCGTCACCAGACTCTGGGCTACCTAACACCAGTGCAATACGAAACCGAAGTGCTCAAACGAGCTGCTGCTGCTTAAGTACCGTGTCCACTAAATCCGGGCAAATCCAACTTTCATACTCGCGTACTGGTACGCGCCCGAATTGCTAAGCGGGGAAATCCGGAGACGCCACTCCGACAAGTCTCCTTGTCCGAAGGCTGAAAGCTGGCCGCTCCAGCCTGTGAGGCATGCAGCTTAAGCTGCACGCTTGAGCCACTGGTATCGGTCACCGCCTCAGCGCAGTTTCCGCTTCTCACGGCCGGTGAGCTCGGCCTCCATCGCCCCACGGCCGTCCGGCAATTGCCGCCTTACGGCTCGCCTGGCAAGAGCGAGTGAACCGGACGCGCTGACCGAGCAGGCGACGGCGAACGTGGGGGCGATCACGAGTACGTCCGCGCCGCTAAGGGAGGCGGCCCTCGTGAAAAGTGCGGATAGCAGAACGCCGCTCACGGCGCCCCAGGTTGCAAAACGCGGAAGCGACATCTGATCGAGTCCGCGACCGCGCTCCGTCAGCATGAGGATCACTGAGAACAGGATTCCGGCGATGAAGCCGAGTACGCCGAAGACGAGCGGGAACGGGACGTCGGTATTGAAGCCAAACA
This sequence comes from Gemmatimonadaceae bacterium, assembly GCA_050733435.1. Classification (GTDB taxonomy): domain Bacteria; phylum Gemmatimonadota; class Gemmatimonadetes; order Gemmatimonadales; family Gemmatimonadaceae; genus UBA4720. The sequence goes on from JBOHTB010000016.1 coordinate 659, forward strand.
GCCAGCGCGGCATCGAGCCCACCCCGCTCCATACCACCGCCCAAGTGAGACCCATCCCGATTGCGCCACGAATGCGTCGCAGCCATTTCCCCATGATCGTCTCCGAGGCGAGCGTCCGCACTTTCGCAGCCTTCAGTACGTCGAGCGCCAAGTCCTTTGTGCCACAAAGTAGCGTTCAGAGGGACGGGATTCAAGACCGCTCATCGTCAACGCTCAAGCAGCGGGCCGCGGCTTTGTGCACACTTAGGGGCGAGAAGCGTAATTACACGAGCACTCACCCGGTTATGTGACCCATGCCTTCTATCATCCAGTCGCAGACAACAGACATTCCGTACAACATGACGACGACCGGCTTCGACGTCCCAGGATTCCGAATCGTGGACAGTCTGGGCGTGGTGCGCGGCGTTGTCGTCCGCTCCCGATCCGTGTTCGGCACCGTCGGCGCCGCCTTTCAAACGCTAGCTGGCGGAAATATCTCGCTGTTTACGGAGCTCGCTGAACGAACGCGCAAACAGGCTTTCGATACGATGCTGGTTCAGGCGCACAAGGCGGGCGCCGATGCGGTGGTCGGTATCCGCTACGACGCGAACGAAATAATGAAAGGCGTGACCGAGGTGTTGTGTTACGGGACCGCTGTTCGCGTCGAGCCGCTGGACGTCTGAGGCAACCGTCGTGGTGTCGTCAACGAGAGCACGCGTGATGGACGAAGGGACCGCCAACATCGGGGCGATATGAATTCGCTGCGGAAGTACTCGTTGGCCGCGGGCATCTTCTATCTGCTCACCTTTGTGTCGATCCCCACACTCGCTCTGTACCGATCGGTGCGTGGACCGAATTTCGTCGTAGGGCCAGGTCCGGACGGGGCGGTGATTCTGGGTGTCCTGCTGGAGATGATTGTCGCGCTCGCCGGTATCGGAACCGCGGTGGCGCTGTATCCGGTCGTCAAGCGACAGGGCCAAGCGCGCGCGGTGGGTCTCGTCGCCTCGCGCACTCTGGAGGCCGCGACGATCTACGTCGGCATCGTAAGCCTGATGTCGATCGTGAGCTTGCGACAGGCCGGCGCCGGGGTCAGTGCACTCGCCACAGCACAGGGCCTGGCAGCGCAATATCAGTGGACGTTCTTCTTCGCGCAGAGTTTTATCCCGGCGGTGAACGGCGTGCTGCTGGCTTCACTGCTTTACCAGTCGCGCCTGGTGCCCCGGTGGCTTCCGGTGTTGGGACTCATCGGAGCATTTCTGCTCGTCGCATCGTGGTTCGCCATTATTGTCGGATTCATTAAGGCGGTGGGTCCTGTTGCAGGCGCGACGGCAGTGCCCATCGCCGTATGGGAGTTCTCGCTGGGCATCTACCTGACGTTCTGGGGATTCAAACCGTCGCCAATAACTGTCGGCGTGTAGCGGAGCTCTATCGCGGGCCGCGTGGCGCGTTCCGCGTGGCAAGACTTACTCTGAAAAAACTTCAGGACGAACTCGCAGAGCTGCCCCGAACCAGGTCGTCAGCGCATCGGTGAGCCCGAGCTGCCGTTGATCTCCCACCCACGCGACATATCCGTCCGGCCGAATCAATACTGCCGCGGGAGCAGTCACCGCTCCGATCACCGGGAGCTCCCACGGACCGACGTACTTCGCGTCAATCAACTGAACGCGCTCGGCCCATCCGGCGATGTCGATCGCGCCGCGATCACCGAAGTTGATGAGCACCGGCCGCGCATCATGCAGTAAAGTGTAGACGCGTAGCACACCGTTGGCGGTGATAAGATCGAGATCCGGCATACGACGCCCGAGTAGCGGATGCCCCTCGCCGAAATCGTAATGAATGCCCAGACCGGACATCTCCGCTGCCATGCGCTTGCGCGGCTCCTCGAGTGCCAGAAACTCGGAAACGTATTCGCGCAGCGCCTTGCTGCGGTCGTCTGTACGGCGGAGCGCTGTCTGCGCCATCGTGCTCCGGAGAACTCGCGCCGCCACGGGATGTCGTTCCGCTTGATAAGTATCCAGGAGACGCTCATCTGATGTTCGCTTGACGACCTGCGCCAGCTTCCACCCCAAATTCACGGCGTCCTGCACGCCGATGTTGAGACCCTGGCCGCCCATCGGTGGATGCACGTGCGCGGCATCGCCAGCGAGGAGGACCCGTCCTTCGCGGTATGTTGCGGCCTGCCGAGTCATGTCGGTGAATCGCGAGAGGCGCGTGGGACTATGCACTCCGAAATCCGTTCCGTAGATGCCGATGAGCGCTTCGCTGAGATCCCGCAGCGTGGGCTCGCCGCCCGATTTCACTTCACGCTCGACCAGCACGATACCCGCGCGCACGCCATCGGGAGTCTCCACTTTGCCGATGGCGTGAGCACCGCTGGCATCCTCACGGAAGCCCCACACCGGTTCCTCGGTGGTGGCGACTTCCGCCATCATCCAGCTGGTCGTCGGGTCCCAGCCGACAAACTCGATGCCGGCGACTTTGCGGACGACGCTACGTCCTCCGTCGCATCCGACGAGATACTGCGCGCGAATGGAGCTCCCATCTGCGAGCGCGACATCGACACCCGCGCCGTCCTGCGTGAAGCCGGTCACTTCACGGCCGCGATAGATCTTCACACCCAGCTCGTCGATCCACTCCGCGAGTATGCGCTCGGTGTGCTTCTGCCACAGTGCCAGCAGATACGGATGCCGAGTGGGAAAGTCGCTGATGTTGAGAGGGATCATGCCGAATCCCACGGCCGGATACTTCTGTCCCTGCGAGATGAACCGATCGGCGATCCCACGCTGATCGAGCACCTCGATAGTGCGCGAGTGAAGACCGCCAGCACGCGAGCCGGCGAAGTCCTGAGTCGTCAGTCGTTCGACGATGGCGACGTCGACACCTGCCAGCGCCAACTCGCCCGCCAACATCAGTCCGGTCGGACCGCCTCCAACGATAACTACCGCGTGATCGGTCATGGTGTGAAGATTTTTATGGCGCGCCAGGGAAAGTCAGTACATCATCATAACAGCATCGCCGAGGCGCAGCGGCGCACAGTGGGACACCTCCTGGCTCGATCGCTTGGCGTCGGCGCAATATCGGGTCGTGTTCAAAACCAGTGAGGTGAGCGACGATGCGCCTTTTATGCCCGGCACGGGAGAGGGGAAAGTCGGCGCCATCGACCACACAACATTTCGCAATTCGTGAACAGATCATGCAAAAAGAACTTCTCAGGAAGATGGTCGATCAGAATCGGATGACTAGCTCCTATTCGTTCGACAGAGTCACCGAGACAAACGCGACGTTGAGACTGACGCCAACAGCAGCATCGATAGGATTTATTTTCCGTCATATCGCGGAAACGATCAATCTGTTTTCCCAGTTCTTCGGCGTACCGACAGATGTGAAGAACACTACTATCGGCAAGACTGATGAAGGTCAGGGAAAGGACGTACAGCTAAGTCGGCGCTTGATCGAAGAGGGATTTGGAAAACTTTACAAGCTGGTAGAAACACAATCGGACGAATACTGGTTGGGCGATGTTGAAACGCCGTTTTTTGGGACTACTGCGCGAATCAGATTGTTTGCGCACATTCTTTTTCACAACTCGCATCATGCCGGACAGATATCCTTGACTCTGTCGAGAGGGGCCTGATCGCCGTGCGCAGCTCGCCAAGGAAGGGGCGCGAGGCATTGGGGCGCTCGTGAAGGAAGGCAGCCACCTCATGATTCTTTTGCGCCGCACGACTGTCTGCGGACTCGCACTGCTAGTCATCGGCATTCGACCGGTTGTCGCGCAAACTGCTCCGAACGGAGCCTTCGCCGCTGTCACCACCGATTCGGCCGCGTGGCAGCAAGTCCTCATGTATGTGGTCGAGAGATTGAGCCCGCAAATCGTCCGCGCGGCGAACGATCCGAACGCACAACCATGGCGCATCGAAATATCATCGCGGGAGCCGCAGCGTCAGCTGCTCGAAACGCAGCTGCGATCGATACTGCGCGCTCGCGATGCGACGCCCGAGGATTCCGTCACGCGTACGCTGAAGATTGGGCCGCTGAGCATCTCGAACGACACGGCGCGAGTCGATGTAGGGTTTGACGAGACGCACAAATGTCCTGGAAGTGCGCGCACGACAGGGTTTGGATGGAGCACCAGCGTGGTGGTACCGCGGGAGCCGCAATTCAAGTTCTGGGGCGCAGCGCGATCGAAGAGTACGACTCTTGGTGATCGCGTTTCCTGTCCTAGAGTCTAGCGACATCGTTTTCGCCACAATCAGAGGAGACTCATGATCCAATATGCGAAGCTTGCGGCGCCTTTTGATCCGTTTTATTGCCTCATTTGCTAACCAGGGGGACCGATGAACTCCGAGCTCGGCATGTTGCTTCCATTCGCCTTCGTCATGTTCGTGGTGTGGAACGGTTCGCGCATTCTGCTCGCTCGGCTGCACGCGCGAAGCACCGTTCCTGCTGACATCGATCGACAGCTGAAAGATCTGGCAGCCCGCATCGAACAGCTCGAACAGGCCGGCGATCTAAATGCGGCGGAGCTCCAGCGCCTTGCAGAGGCCGAGCGCTTTACGACGCGGCTACTCAGCGAACACGTCGAGGACAACGATTACCAGTCGTTATCGCGACCGACCGTGTAACGAGAGTGGCAAGCGTTCAGGTACGCTACATCGTTCGTGCCGTCGATTCCGCAATCAACTTCTACGTCAAGCATCTTGGGTTTCGACTCGAGATGCATCCCGCGCCACCGTTCGCCATGCTATCGTTGGGCGATCTTCGGCTCGTGCTCAACGCACCCAACCCCAGAGGTGGCGGCGGACAGCCAATGCCAGATGGGACCCAGCAGCAGCCCGGCGGATGGAATCGGTTCGCGATCGAAGTCAGCGACCTGTCCGCCACGGTCGAGAAGCTGAGTGCGGCAGGAGTCCATTTCAGGAACGAAATTGTGGTTGGCGTTGGCGGCAAGCAGATCATTGTCGACGATCCGTCCGGCAATCCGATAGAATTGTTCGAGCCGACGATCGCCGAGGCTCGGATGTCGCCGTGACGTTCATTTTCATCCACGGACCTTTGACGCGCGACCAGTTTCAGGCCGCAACTTCATCGCGCTGACAGATCGCTGAAGGACGACGCGATCATCTCAGCACCGCCTCGCTCTCAGCCAGAACTGTCAGGGTAAGCCCAAACTTGATGCCGAGGGCCGGAATTCGGTGTCAGACAAATCGCCGAGACGATGTCAGACAAAAGCGTAATTCCGTCTTGGCATCTCGCGGATTGAGAGATCGTCCATCCCGAGGACGGGCTCGTCTGGCGGCGGGAGGGGACTCGCCTGGCGGCGGCAGCCAATACTATAGTAGTATCGCCAAATGAGAATCACGTCCGCCGATCCACGCTACGCTGCTGTAGTCGACAAGCAGTTCAACAAGCGCTTCAAGGCAAGACCCGATTACGTTCGACTCGTCGGCTCTGCGCAGGAGGTCGCTTCCGCCGTTGAGGAAGCCTTGTCGGAGCGACGCCGTCTCGTCGTCACGACAGGTGGACATTGCCTCGAGGGATTCGTCTCGGACCCAACCGTCCGTGTGATCATCGACGTGTCACCGATGAAATCCATTGGCTACGACGACGAGATGCGCGCGATCTCCGTCGAAGCGGGAGCGACAGTCGGCGAGACCTTTCGCACTCTCTTCGACATGTGGGGCGTCATGATCCCACTCGGCGAATATCCCGCCATCGGAATGGGCGGACACGTCGTCGGCGGGGCGTTTGGTTTTTTCTGTCGCCAGCTCGGACTCGCAGCGGATTATCTGCACGCTGTCGAGGTGGTGACAGTCGACGAGGACGGCCGCGCCCGCGTCGTGGTGGCGACGCGAGAGATCTCAGATCCAAATCGCGAGCTTTGGTGGGCCCATACAGGCGGAGGAGGGGGCAACTTCGGCGTCGTGACCAGGTACTGGTTCCGTGCGCCCGACGGATCGGAAGATGATGATCCCGCGCGATTATTGCCGCGCGCTCCGGAATCGGTCGCCACCTTCAAGACGGTCTGGAGCTGGAGCGACTTCGATGAGACTCGCTTTGTAGGGCTCGCGAGAAACTACGGAACGTGGTGTGAGAGACACGCCGACGCGGATTCTGAAAATGCATCGCTCTGGACTCTCCTCGAACTCCACAGAAAGCAATTCGGACAAATCGTAGTCCGCGGCGTCAGTACCGAGGGCACGGGCGCCGAGTGGCAGATAGACGAATTTCTTGCGTCGGTGACGGAGGGTGTAGGCCTGCGCACGACGCGCGAGGTCGCCCACATGTCGTGGCTCGAGTTCGCGCTCGATCCATTCCCCGATTTGTTCGCAATGCCGCCGGGAGGAGTGAGCTCCAAAGTAAAAGATGCGCTGCTGAAAAAGCGCCTAACCGATCGTCAGCTCGCGGTGGCGTACCGCCATCTCACCAGCACCGATTACGACATAATGGGCGGCATGATCGGCTTCGCCAGCTATGGTGGTCGGATCAATTCCGTCGCGTCGGACGCAACCGCGTCCGCTCAGCGGAGCGCGATCATTGACATGGCGTGCAACACCGGGTGGATCGACCCGCGAGAGGAAGCTCAGAACCTGGCGTGGGTGCGATCGTTCTATCGCGAGCTTTTTTCTGAGACAGGCGGAGTGCCGCTGCTCGGAGAGGCGTACGACGGAATACTGATCAATCATCCAGACGTCGACGTCACTGATCCGACTCTGAATACATCGGGCGTCCCGTGGCCGACGCTGTACTACCATGGGAATTACGCGCGACTGCAAAAAGTGAAAGCCCGTTGGGATCCGAGCGATGTCTTCAATCACGCGCTGTCGATCAGGACGACGTCGGGATGAAACTGCCCGTCGATCCACCCGTGCTTCCAATGCTCGCCAAGCGGGTCGCAGCTCTCCCGCCCGGCGATAATTGGATCTTCGAGCCCAAATGGGATGGGTTTCGGACGCTCGTCTTTCGAGACGGGGATGAAGTCTTCATACAGAGCCGAGACGAGAGACCGCTCAATCGATATTTTCCGGAGCTGGTCGAGCCGCTCAAGGCGCAGCTTCCGAAGCGCTGTGTACTCGACGGTGAGATCGTAATCGTCGGTGACGGCGGTCTCGAGTTCGAGACGTTGCAGCTGCGACTGCATCCGGCGGAGTCACGGGTGAAGAAGCTCGCCGTCGAGACTCCTGCTTCGATTGTGTTCTTCGATGTGCTTTCGGTGGACGACGAGAGTCTGTGCGCGACGCGGTTCGTGGAGCGTCGCAGGCGACTCGAGAGAATTCTTGCCAAAGTAAAGGCGCCGCTGCATCTGACACCGGCGACGCCTGACAGAGATCTCGCCAGCGACTGGTTTCAGCGCTTCGAGGGCGCGGGGCTCGATGGCGTCATTGCAAAGTCGGTCGACGGAACCTACGAGCCGAACAAGCGCGTGATGCTCAAGGTGAAACACGAGCGGGAATGCGACTGCGTCGTGGCCGGATTCCGCTGGCACAAGACCGGGGAGAAGACGAAGGTGGGCTCCCTCCTGCTCGGACTCTACGACGACGACGGAAATCTGGAGCACGTCGGCGTCTGCGCGAGTTTCACCGACGTCAAGCGCCGAGAGCTGGTGAAGTTTCTGCAGCCGTATCGCAAGAATGCTTTGGCGAACCATCCGTGGCGTGGTTGGGCAGAATCACAGGAGGGCGGTGATGGTCAGCCACATCGAATGCCGGGCGGGCAGAGTCGCTGGAGCAGCGGGAAAGATTTGTCCTGGGAACCGCTGCGTCCCGAGTTGGTCGTCGAAGTGGCGTACGACCACATGCAAGGCGATCGCTTTCGACACACCGCTCAGTTTCGTCGCTGGCGGACCGACAAGCGGCCGCGCGACTGCACGTTCGAGCAGCTCGAGGTCGTGCCGCCGCACGAGCTCGCCGCAATTTTTTCTACGGGATGGTAGCGCGGGAAGCGGGAAGCGGGAAGCGGGAAGCGGGAAGCGTAACTGGTCGTAGCGCAGGGTAAGACGTTTGCGCGAGGGCAATGATGAACGACGGCTTGGCAATCTCGAATGAATTCCACATGACTCTCGACAAATAATGAGAGTAGGACGTTCCATTCTCCTCGCTGCATCGAGAAGTCGACGTCTCAACGACTTCGCGCTCCGAAGCTCGTTCGTGAAGCGAGCGACGCGAAAGTTCATGCCCGGCGAATCCGTCAACGACGCGCTCGCGGCCGGCCGTGACATCGCCGCCTCCGGTCGCGGACTCGTCTACACCCAGCTCGGCGAAGCCATCACGAGCGCCGACGCCGCGCTCGCGGTGCGCAATCACTACCTCGACTTCTTCGACCGAATTCGCGCGGCCCGACTTCCAGCCCAGGTCAGCGTAAAGCCGACGCAGCTCGGCCTCGATCTGTCACTCGCCGAGTGCGAGCGTCATCTGATGACTCTGGCGGGCAAGGCTGAAGAAACCGGATCCGCGCTTTGGCTCGATATGGAAGACTCCAGCTATGTCGATCGCACGCTCAGTCTTTACGTCGCACTTCTACGCGAGCATCCGCTCACGGGCGTTGCGATGCAGGCCTACCTCCGTCGCACGCCGAGTGATCTGGCGAGGTTGCTGCCGCTCAAGCCGACGATCCGCCTGGTGAAAGGCGCGTACGACGAACCGAAGACGGTTGCGTTCGAGAAGAAGCGCGATACCGACCGAGCGTACTTTGACCTCGCGTCGACGATGCTGAACGCCGCGCGGAGCGATGGCTGCACCCCCGTGTTCGGCACCCACGACCTGGGACTCATAGCGCGCATCTCCGACCTCGCCGCGACCTCGGGCGTCGAAAAGGGCAAATATCAGATTCATATGCTCTACGGAATTCGCGACGCCGCTCAGCGACGGTTAGTCGCCGACGGCCGCGTCGTGAAAACGCTGATCAGTTACGGGTCGGCTTGGTATCGTTGGTACATGCGTCGCCTGGCCGAGCGGCCGGCGAATGTACTGTTCGTGCTGCGATCGATGTTTGGCTGACGAGTGCGACCGGAAACTTACATTTTTGTGCTCGCGTAAGGCTTGAGAAGCACGGCTCTAGCAAGGAGCTAACAATGAACCGACCATCAAAAATCTGGGGATGGGCCGCAGGCATCTTCGTCGTCATCAATCTTCTTGGCGCCATTTTCGCCGCGGCGATGGGCGAGCGCGCGCACGCCGACGTGCATCTCGTCCTGATGCTCATCGGCGCGGTTGGATATCTGGCGTGGCGTTCGCTGTCACGCGGGCGGAAAGGTGATCCGGCTTTCACGCAAGGAGATCCGGCTCTCACGCGAGATGATCCGCGACTGGATTATCTCCAGCAATCGGTCGACGCAGTCGCGCTCGAGGTCGAACGGCTCGGCGAAGCCCAGCGTGCGAAAGAGAAATTGCAACGCGAACAGATTCAATCAACGCCTCCCAAAAAGGATCAGTGATGCGAATTCTCCCCAAAAGAGTTTTGACGCAACTCCCGGCTCAACAAGTTTTGAGGCGACTTCTCGTCGCGGTGAGTTTTTTCGTTTTTCCGACCTTAGCCAAGGCGCAGTTCCCGAGTGAGGTTCAGCCCGGGACGCGAGTGCGTGTCTGGATCCCCGAGGGTCGGCGCCAGCAGCAGGGCCCGGAACGCCGCCAGGTTTTGCGTGGGACCGTCGTATCCACGGACGAGAACGTCCTTCGCCTGGGCGTTCCAGCGACGCAGGGCGCGTTGGCAATTCCCCGCACCGCGGTGCGACGACTCGACGTCAGCCTTGGCGTATCTCGCGGCGCGAGCATGGTCGAGCGCGCTGTCGGCGGTGCAATTAGCGGGGCAATCAGTTTCGCGCTCCTGAACGATCCGCGCCGCAAAGGGGGCCCGCACTATCGCACCGATTGGCGCGCTGCGGGTGTCGGTGCAAGTTGGGGCGGCGGGATAGGCGCCGTTATCGGTTTGGCGTTTCCCTACGAGAGGTGGCGCCGAGTCATTCGCTAGCGCGCGCTTCGCGCCACGCGCGGGTGGGATCGTCGTCAGGATCCGGTGTCTCCTGCGGCGGTCTGATTTTCTCCGGCACGTTCCGAAGATTTATCCGGATGCGCGTCCAGGTCGACGACCGTCCGCGCATCGAATCGACGAGTACGTCGTCGACGGCGAGATGCTTCGCGGCAGCCGGATGCTTTTTCTTCCAGCGCTCCAACCCGGCCAGCGCTTCGTCCTTGCGCGGTGAATTCGCGACGACGATCAACGGCATTTTGCTCCGCGATTTCGCCGGCGCCTTTGCAACGGTTTGACTCGCGTCTTTGCGGGTCGCCCTCTTCGTGGCGCCTTTCGCCCGCGACGGCGCGACGCGCGGCGCTTCGCCTTCCATCTTTCGGAAATGGGGCGGCCACGGCGCGTCGCCGAGCCCGGAGGCCTCGTCGCGCGCAGCCAGCTCGAGGAGCTGGTCGAGCGAGCCGGCTGCATCGTCGATCGACGCATTCGGATCGCCGATCTTGCTTAGTCGCGCGGGCATCGTGAGCACCGTGAAATCTTCGGGGTCGACGTCGGGGACTTCTTCCCATCTGAGAGGCGCAGACACGCGCGCATCCGGCAGCGGACGGATCGAGTACGCGGAGCACGTCGTGCGATCCTTCGCGTTCTGATTGTAGTCGAGGAACACGCCGTGCCTCTCCTCCTTCCACCACTTCGACGTCGCGATTTTCGGCGCGCGACGCTCGATCTCGCGCGACAGCGCCAGCGCGGCGCGTCTCACTTCCGTGAACGTCCACCGCTGCTCGATTCGCACGTTGACGTGCATCCCGCGCGAGCCGCTCGTCTTCGGGAACCCGCGGAGGCCGACTTCCTCGAGCAACTGCTTCACCTCGAGCGACACTCGCCGCACGTCATCCCACTTTACTCCCGGGATTGGATCGAGATCGATTCTCAGCTCATCCGGATGATCGAGATCATTCGTGCGCACCGCGTGCGGGTGCAGCTCGATGCAGCCGAGATTGACGATCCAGGCGAGGCCCGCGGCGTCATCGATGACGACTTCGTCAGCCGTGCGTCCTGAGGGAAATGAGAGCGTTACCGTGCGAAGCCAGTCCGGCGTGTTGTCCGGCGCGCGCTTCTGGTAGAATGGCTCCTTCTCCGCGCCGTTGACGAACCGTTTGAGCATGTTCGGTCGGTCGCGAACGCCGCGCACTGCGCCGGAGGCGACATCCATATAGTATCTGACGACGTCCAGCTTCGTCAGCTTGACGGCGCGCGAGAAATACGGCTTGTCCGGATTCGTGATCTGGACTTCGCGGCCGTCGATCGACAGAACCTCGGCAGGCTGTTTCCTGGCCATAGCGGAATTTGCTCTTAAACTTGCATCGATGAAACCGCTCGCGCCGAAACAGGGTCCGCTGACTCCAATTGTTTTATGCGATACCTACTGAAGCAGAAGCTCGTTTCCCTCGGCAGCAATTTCATGATCAAGGACAGCACCGGCCGCGACGCGTTCCGGGTCGTCGGTGAGCTGCTCACCCTTGGCGAAAAGCTTTCCTTCCAGGATCTCAGCGGAAAGGAGCTTATCCGGATCGAGCAGAGAGTCATCAACCGAGTCAGCCGCTATCAGATCCGGCGCGAGGGAAAGTACCTGGCCGACGTCGAGCGCGACGTGTCGTCGTTCTTCCGGCATCGTTTCGCCGTCGAAGTGCGTGAGTCCGCCGATCTCGAGGCCGTCGGCGATTTTCTCGATCGCAAATACGTTTTGAAGCGCGCCGATCAGGAAATCGGGACCATGAGCAAGCGTTGGTTCAGGCCGAGCGAAACCTACTCGATCGAAATCAGCGACAACGAGAAGGACCCGATGCTCGTGCTCGCGATCGCGGTGGTTATCGAGAGGTCCTGCAGGAAATTGCAGAATCGTTAAAGCAGCGTCGTTGTCCTCGCCAACCGGTCACCTTTTGGAGTAAGATTTGGTCCCATGAAACCCAAAGAGCTTACCCTACGCGGCCTGATACTCGGCGCGCTCATCACGACGGTCTTCACAGCGGCGAACGTCTACCTCGGGCTCAAGGTGGGACTCACCTTCGCGTCGTCGATCCCCGCGGCGGTGATATCGATGGCGATCCTGAGCGCGGTAAAGGATTCGTCGATCCTCGAGAACAACATCGTGCAGACGGTCGCGTCGGCGGCGGGCACCCTCTCGGCGATCATCTTCGTGCTGCCCGGTCTGGTGATCATCGGATGGTGGACAGGATTTCCATTCTGGGAATCGTTCTTCATCTGCCTGAGCGGTGGAGTACTCGGCGTGGTGTTCACCATTCCGCTGCGACGCGCGCTGGTGACGAATTCGGATCTTCCCTACCCCGAAGGCGTGGCGGCGGCGGAAGTGCTTAAGGTTGGCTCGGGCACGCGTGGCGAGACCAAAGACGAGACCGGTGAAGCGCGCGAAGGACTCGTCGCGGTGATACTGGGCTCGGTTGCGTCGGCTGCTCTCGCGATCGTCACCGCGACGCGCGTCGCTGCTGGAACGCTCGGCGGCGCGATCGCGCTGGGTGGCGGAGCGTCGACTGGTTACGACATCGCATGGTCACTCGCATTGCTCGGCGCGGGGCACCTCGTGGGACTCTCGGTTGGAATGGCGATGCTCGTCGGGCAGATCATCTCGTGGGTGATTGCGGTTCCGATTTTGACGCACATGCAGCCCGCGACGATTGGTCAGGCGCTAGCGGATCACACGACGGCGATCTGGCGCACCCAGGTTCGATTCCTCGGTGCCGGCACGATTGCGGTGGCAGCGATATACACGCTCATTCGATTGGCGAAACCGGTCGTCGGCGGATTGGTGAGCACACTGGTGGCGTCGCGCGCGGCAGCGACCTCCGACGATCGCGACCGCGATATCGCGCCTTCATGGATTTTCGCTCTGACTGCGGCTTGCCTGGTGATCGCGGCGTGGCTGGCGTTCCAGTTCGCGCGGTCGACCGTTCTCGCATCGAGCGCGCTCATGCTGACGATGATCTCGATTCCGTTCGTGCTGATCGTCGGCTTCATCATCGCGGGTGTGTGCGGATACATGGCCGGGCTCATCGGCGCGTCGAACAGCCCGATCTCCGGCGTCGGCATTCTTTCGATCGTGGTGGCTGCGTCGATGTTCGCGCTCGCGGTGACGCCGACCGCAACCAACAGACAGGCTCTGA
>JBOHTB010000017.1:0-9795 GCA_050733435.1 Gemmatimonadaceae bacterium
GAAACGAAGCGGGAAACGGGACTCGAACCCGCGACCCCAACCTTGGCAAGGTTGTGCTCTACCAACTGAGCTATTCCCGCATCTGGTGACAAACCTATTGGCGCAAAACGACGCTAACAAGCGGCACCGACCCGGTGCAATCGGACTCTTCCTCTCAAGTTGACAAAACCTCACGCGAATTGATAACGTCACCCGCCAGGGGGCGTCCCCTACTCAGACGACCGCCCCACGCGCACCTTCACATCGTGCCAAGCCGAATGCACTTCCGTTCCCCCAGCATTTACGCGCTGGCGCTCGCATCGATCTCAACCTTGTCTGCTCCGCTGCCGGCGCAGCGCGTACTCGGCGTCGGCGACGACGCGTCAGTGGTCCCGCGCGGAACGATTCGGGTGCAGGTTGCGGGCGACTGGACGTCGTTCAACGAGCGCTACGGTTCGGCGACAACCGGGCGGCCCAACGGGGGTCTCGAGCCGCTCGGAATCGATTTCACACTCGACACGCTCGGGGTGAGACAATTCCCAAGTCTCGCCGGCCTGCAGGCCACTCTCCAGCAAGTCATCGGAGATCCGAACTGGAATGCGAGCCTGGGGAACACCCGGCTGAATCTTCGCGACAGAATCAATTCATTTCCGCTGCTACTGGAGGCAGGACTTACGAGCAGGATTACGATCGCAGTTCAGGTGCCGTACGTGACTACGCAGAGCGGTGCCTTCTTCACCCTGAACACCCGCGGAATCGAAGGCAACCTCGGGTTCAACCCGGCGCTGGCGAACACCGCGGCTGCAGCTCAGAACGCGGCGATGTTCTCACAGTTCACGGCGTCGGCAGATGCTCTGGATCAGGACCTGCGCGATTGCGCGGCAAATCCGGGAGGTGCCGGCTGTTCGCAACTCAATGCGCAACGAGCTGCCGCGCAGTCCCTGGTTGACAACTCGAGAACCTTTGCCGGGGGAGTGAATGGGATTTACGCGACTTCGGCGTTCGTGCCGGTCGTCGGCACGGACGCACAGCTCGCGATCCAGGCGCGGGTTGCGGCTTTCAAGGCCTTGTACGCGCAGTTCGCGGGATTGGGCGTCCCGCAGATCAGCAGCGGCGGACCATTCGCATCGCAGAACCGACTGACGGCACTCGACGCTCAGACGATTTTATCCGACACGGCATACGGATTCAGCGCCGCCCCGCTCACGACGACGGGGCACTCACACTTTGGTGACATCGACATCGGCGGCAAAATTTCAGTATTCGATTCCTTCCACGGAAAAACTCGAGCGCGGATGTCGCCGCATGGCCTGAATTTTCGTACGTCGATCGGGGGCGTTTACCGCATACCGACTGGCCAGATCGAATCGCCGGACAACTTTATCGACATCGGGACAGGGCGCGGGGCGAAAGCAGTCGAAGGCCGATGGTTCAGCGATCTGCTGATCGGGGGCAGGTTCTGGCAATCGTTCGTTCTTCGCGTCAACAAACCGTTCGCGGATGATCAGGAGATGCGCATTACCGATCTTCCGAACGAGGAGCTGGCGCCGCTTTATCGGCGCCAGATGGTGCACCGCGCGCTCGGAACGACCACGGAATTCGAGACCACTCCACGCCTGGTCGTCAACGATTTCTTCTCCATATCCGGCCAGTACGTCTATCGGCACAAAACGCAGGATCACTACACCGGCACGTTCACCATTCCCGCCGCGGTGACTGGCTTCTCTGATCTCACCATCGATGCATCGACGCTTGGTCTCGACACCGAGACCCGGGAGCAACGCGCCGGCGGCGGTGTCACGTACTCGAACCTCTACGCCGTCGACCAGGGCACGGCGCAGCTCCCTTTCGAAGTGAGCTACCTTCACTGGCAGACGGTAAAGGGGTCCGGCGGAAATCAGCCGAAGTTTTTCACCGATCAGATAGTGCTGCGGCTGTACATGAGGCTTTTCGGCAGCCGATAATCGCGTCGCTCGGCTAAGCGGCTAAGCCGGGGCGGCGGTGCCGCTCTCGAGGAGCTCCTTCGCGTGTGCGCGACTGACTTTACTTTCCGGGTCGCCGCCAAGCATTCGCGCGATCTCGTTCACTCTGCTCGTTCCGTCGAGCACGGAGATGTCGGCTGTCGTCACTCCGCCCTTGGCACCTTTCGCGACGACGATGTGGTGATGCGCGCGGGCCGCGATCTGCGGGAGATGTGAAATCGCGAAGACCTGGTGTTCTCGCGCGACTCGCCGCAGCGTGTCGCCAACCTGGAGGCCTACTCTCCCGCCAATGCCGGCATCGACCTCGTCGAAAATCAACGTTGGAATCCGGTCGACTCGCGCGAGAATGGTCTTGAGCGCGAGCATTACGCGCGATAACTCGCCTCCTGATGCGACCCGCGCGAGAGGCCTCTCCTCATGTCCGACGTTGAGCGCAACGCGGAATTCGATGTCTTCCGCACCGTCAGCAGTCGGCTCGTCGCGCGGGACGAGCGCGACCGAGAAATGTCCATCTGGCATGCCGAGCTCTGGCAACAACGCATCAACCGCTCTCGAAAGTTTTTTCGCCGCCGCCATCCTCATCTCGGAGAGCTTCTCGGCTTCAGACAGCAGGCGACGCCTGGTTTCCGTCTCGCGCGCGTTCAGGTTGGCGAGATCGAACTGTGCCGTATCGATGAGATCGAGCTCGGCCCGGGCGGCGCGACCAGTCTCGATGATGTCGTCGATGGTGGGGCCATATTTTTTGAGAAGCCCGAAAAGACGATCCCGCCGCTGTCGCACTTCCTCGAGCCGGGCCGGATCCAGATCCACCGCCCCAGCGTAATCGTCAATTGTCCTCGCGAGCTCCTGGAGCGAATAAAATCCCGCGTCGAAGAGCTCCTGCATCCGAGCTGCGGACGAATCGATGCGCTCGATTGCCGTGAGCGGACGCTGTGCGAGACCGAGTTGGGAGAGGACGCTTCCCTCGTCGCCGGCAAGAACTTCGCTGATCCCAGTCGCGAGTGTTCTGAGCTCGTCAGCATTCTCCAGAACCCGCGCTTCGTCTTCGAGTCGAGCGTCCTCGCCGGGTGAGAGGCGTGCGTCTTCGATTTCCTTCGCGACGTGCCGCAGATAATCGGCGCGCTTCTCCGCCTCCGCGCGACGCGTCGTGAGGCTCGTAATCTCGCGGCGAATCCCGGCTAGCTCTTCGTGCGCCGCGCGCACGAGAGCGGCCTGCATGGACGCGGCGCCGAAGGCATCGAGGATGTCGCGCTGAGATTCCGGGTCGAGGAGTGTCTGAGCGTCGTGCTGCCCATGGAGGTTCACGAGCTGGCGACCGATCTCCGCGAGGACCGTCGCCGTTACGGGAGCGCCGTTGATCCAGGCGCGTCCCCGTCCACTGCTCGCGATCTCGCGCTTGAGAACGAGAGTATCGTCCTCCACCTCGATGCCGCGCTCGTCGGCGTCGGACGCGATGCCTTTTACGCCCGACACATCGAACACGCCTTCGACCGTCGCCTTCTCGGCGCCCGACCGGATGAGATCGGCGCTCGCTCGCTCGCCGAGCAAGAGACCGAGAGCTCCGACGATGATGGACTTTCCCGCTCCGGTCTCACCAGATAGGACGTTGAAGCCTTCGGCGAGTGGAAGCGTGACGGATTCGATTATCGCGAAGTTGCGGATTCGCAGCTCTGTCAGCATCAGCTTCTCACGTCGGTCTCGGGCAGCCCACCCCAACCGAGCTTGACTCTCATTCGCTCGAAGAACGTTGCGCCCGGGAATCGGACGATGCGCACGGGGTTGTCGGCCTTTCGCACCTTGAGCTTCTCGCCCTTTACGAAGCTCGTGCCGACCTGTCCATCCACCGTGACCATTAGCTCGGTCGGAGTTTCGGGTGCTTCGACCGTCACTTCTGCGTCGGCTGGAATCACTATCGGGCGGATCGCCAGAGTATGCGGAGAAATCGGCGTTATCAGAATCGACTCCAGCGTGGGCACCACCACGGGACCCCCCGCTGAAAGGCTGTATGCAGTCGATCCGGTTGGCGTGGACATCACGATTCCATCGGCGGCGTAGGTGCCGATGCTCTCGTCGTCCACGAAGACGTTGAGCCGCACGACTCGCGCGAAGCCGCCCTTGTGAAGTACGAAATCATTGAGCGCACGCCATTGTTTCCGGCACTGGCCGTCCTGGTCCATCGCTCTCGCGCTCAGGGCCATTCGTGGCTGAGCGACATAGTCGCCGCTCGCGAGATTTCGCACCGCGTCTTCGACGTCTTCGCTCTGGCAGCTCGTGAGGAAGCCGAGCCGCCCGAGGTTCACACCAAGAATCGGAATGTCGTGACCGTCGAGAAAGCGGGCGCCGCGTAGAAGCGTGCCATCGCCACCGAGTGTCACGAGCGCGTCGATTTGGTTCGGATTCTCGAGGCGCGCGCCCTTGCCTGCTACTTCGTGGAGACCGTGCTCCAGAAAAGGCTCGATCCCCAGCGTCGGAGCCAGACGGAAAAACGTGTCGAGGATCTGCGCCAGATCCTCATAACCCTGATGCCCGATGACACCAAGCCGCATCAGACAGCACGGAGGTGGGTGCCCCGCAGGCTCTCGGTACTGAACGCGGCGGTGACACGCTTCGCGATTCCGCGCGGATCGAGGCCTAGCCGCGCCAACTGCTTTGCGCGCGACGCTTGATCGACGAAGTCGTCGGGAACTCCGTGCGCTATCACTTTCACTGCTGGATCCAGCTCCGCAATTACAGCAGCCATGTGCGAGCCGAATCCGTTTACTACGGTGCCTTCCTCGACAACGAAGATGTTGCGGTGATCACGTATCACCTCGGCGAGCACGCGCTGATCGTGCGGCTTGAGATATCGACAGTTCACCACGGTTACGCCCACGCCGGCTTCGGCGAGAATCTCAGCGGCTGTGAGCGAGGGAAGCACCATCGTTCCCACCGCGAGGATTGCGATCGCCTGATCCGGATCGCGTTGCGTGTTGCTGGCGCGGCGCACTACTTCCCAGCTGGCGTGCGGCAGGGCTGCAATGGACGACGTCGCGGGCACCACATCCGGCGTAGCGTCGCGAGGATAGCGAAGACAAAACGGACCGTCCGAGTAGTCGAGACCGCTCCGGAGCAGCGCTACCATCTCGCTTCCGTTCATGGGTGCGGTGACCACCATACCCGGCACTGCCAGCATGTAGGCAATATCGTAAAGTCCCATGTGAGTCGGGCCATCCTCTCCCACCACACCTGCGCGATCCATCGCGAAGATCACAGGGAGCTGCTGGATCGCGACATCGTGGATGACGTTGTCGTACGCGCGCTGGAGAAACGTCGAGTAGATCGCGCAAACAGGACGAATCCCTGAGGTTGCCAGACCCGCGGCGAACGTTACCGCGTGGCCCTCTGCAATGCCCACGTCGAAGAAACGCTCCGGGTAGGTCTTCGCGAATAGACCCGTCCCGGTCCCGCTAGGCATCGCTCCGGTTATCGCGACGACTTTCGAATTGTCTTTCGCGAGATCCACGAGGGCCTGTCCGAATACCGCGGTATAGGCGCTGTTGGACGACGATACTTTTCGAAGTTTTCCAGTCGCGGGATCGTGACCGGGCGGCAAGGCGTGCCATTTCTCGACGTGCTCGCCGGCCGGGAATCCCTTTCCCTTCTGGGTGATGCAGTGGATCAGTCGCGGGCCGCTGAGATCCTTTACCGCGGCGAATGTATCCATCAGTGCATCGATGTCGTGTCCGTCGATGGGACCGAAGTACCGAAACCCTAGCTCCTCGAACAGCACTCCGGGAGTGAGAAAGGACTTCATGCTTTCTTCCCATTTTCTCACGAGCGTGCCGACACCCGACAACGGGCCAGGCGCTGCGTCGACGACCGAGCCGATCGCTGATCTCACCCGGTTGTAGAGCGGATTGCGCTGGATCGACGTGAGGTACTTGGACATCGCGCCGACGTTGGGCGCGATCGACATCTCGTTGTCGTTGAGGACAACGATGAAGTCGCGCTCGGACGCGCCAGCGTTGTTCAGTCCCTCGTACGCGAGGCCGCAAGTAAGCGCGCCGTCGCCGAGGATCGAGACGACCTTGAAGTTCTGGCCGTTCAGGTCACGGGCAACGGCCATCCCGTAACCAGCAGAGATGGCCGTTCCGGCATGTCCGGCGCCGAACGCATCGTACTTGCTCTCGGCTCGCTTCAGAAAACCCGAGAGTCCGTCCTCCTGGCGAAGGGTCTCGATTCGCTCACCCCTGCCGGTCAGGAGCTTATGCGGGTAGCCCTGGTGTCCGACGTCCCACACGATCTTATCGGCAGGCGCATCGAAAATCGCGTGGAGCGCGACCGTCAGCTCGACGACGCCCAAGCCGGCGCCGATGTGCCCGCCCGTTCGCGAACACACTTCGATCAGGCGCGTCCGCATCTCTTCAGCCACTGCGCGCAGCTCGTCGCGCGTCATCGGCTTGAGGTCCGCAGGCGATTTGATTCGATCGAGAATGGACATACGTAGCGTTGAATTCAGGACGTGCGTGCTACCATGAAATTAGCGACTTGGGATAGCTCGTGCGTCAGGATATTCCGCTCTCTGAGTGCGTCCTGGGCGTCCGCAATGAGCGCTCGCGCACGCTCCCGCGCTCCCTCTACACCCAGGAAAGCCGGATACGTGCTTTTTGCAAGCACCGCGTCCCTTCCGGCGGTTTTGCCGAGCACTGCGGTGGTCGACGTTACGTCAAGCACGTCATCCATGATCTGGAACGCCAGACCGACGTCGCGGCCGTAGGTCCGTAATGCAGCTATTGTCTCCTCGGCGGCGCCGGCTGCGATCGCGCCGGCCTCGAGCGAAGCAATCATCAATGCCGCTGTCTTTGACTGGTGAATCCGCTCTCGTTCTTCGAGCGAAAGCGCCAGCCCCTCTCCAGATAGATCGCGTGCCTGGCCTCCGATCATTCCAGAGACGCCCGCCGCCCAAAGAATTCGCTGCTGAATCGCTGCTCTCGCCGCCGGCGGCAATTCCATTGCGCGCGCTGCGTCCTCGAGTACCAGAGATGCCAGGGGCAATAGTGCGACGCCGGCAAGAATGGCTGTGCGCGAGCCGTAGACCTTGTGCACAGTCGCGCGTCCCCTGCGCACATCGTCGTCGTCCATGCATGGGAGATCGTCGTGAATGAGCGAGTAGGTGTGAATCAACTCAGGGACGCATGAAAGACGCACTGCGTCGCGGGTCCCACCCGCGGCACGGTATGCATACAGCAGAAGCAGAGGGCGGATTCTTTTTCCCGGACTCTCCAGCGCATATCGTATGGCTTCGGCGATTCCGGTCGGCAGTGTCGCGAGACGACCGCGGCAAATTTCATCGAGCTTCCTCTCGATGGCCCGGCGGTCCGCATCGAAGAGGGACGACGCTTCCCTAGAGATCTATCTCCCTCAGCTCGAAATGCCCCCCAGCCTTCTCCGTCAACATCTGCACTTTGGTCTCCGCGCGGCCAAGCTCCGCCGACGCCGAGCGGAGAATGTCTACGCCCTCCTCGAACAGCGCGAGCGAGGCGTCCAGGCCGGCCTGTTCGCCCTCGAGAGCGGCAAGAATCTCATCGAGTCGGCGAAGGCGTTCTTCGAAATTACGCTGCGGCGTTGTCTTGTCTGGCATGACCCGAACAATATCGTCGCGCACTCGAGCATGGCGCAAACCGGGCCTTGACCAGCAAGCTGTTTTGTAATAGCCTTAAATCCGGATGAACGGATTGAACCATTGACCCCGACCGCCCTTTTTGGGCAGATGACCGCCCTCGCCGATCCGACGAGGAGCAGGCTCCTGCTCGCCCTCGAGCGGAACGAGCTCACCGTCAATGAGCTCCGCTCGATCCTTCAGCTGCCTCAGTCAACAATCAGTCGGCACCTCAAAGTCCTGAGCGCCGAAGGATTGGTAGAAGCACGCGCCGCCGGCACGAGCCGCCACTACCGGATTGCATCCAGATCTTTGGACGCACCGAGCCGCCGACTGTGGCAGGTGGTGCGAGAGGAGGTCGTGCACTCCTCGGCCGCGGAACACGATGCTCGCCGCACCCAGGCCGTGCTCGCGGAGCGGAGCACGCGATCACAACAATTTTTCTCGACGTCTGCCGGACAATGGGACAGAATGCGACTCGAGCTTTTCGGTCGCAGGGCCGATGTGGCCCTTCTCGGCTTGCTCGATGAAAACTGGACCGTCGCTGATCTCGGCTGTGGAACCGGCGCGATCACCCAGGCACTCGCGCCGTTCGTCGGCAAGGTCATAGCCGTCGATGAGTCGAGTGCGATGTTGTCGGCGGCGCGAAAGCGGCTGCACGGCCTCGATAGCGTCGACATCAGGAATGGACGGCTCGAATCCCTTCCGATCGGCGACGCCGAAGTGGATATCGCACTGCTGTTTCTCGTTCTCCACTATGTAGCAGAGCCTTCGCGCGTGATAGGCGAAGCAGTGCGCGTTCTCAAGGCGGGAGGCCGTCTCCTGGTCCTCGACATGATGCCGCATGACCGGCAGGATTTGCGGCAGACCATGGGTCACGTCTGGCAAGGATTCGATAGCGGGACGCTCGGCGGATGGATGAAGGATGCAGGATTGGAGAGCTATCGATACAATCCGCTGGCGCCAGATCCCGGTGCAAAAGGCCCAATGCTCTTCACCGCGACGGGAAAACGAGTTGCAGTCTCGACCCGCAGCGGCTCCCGCAAGAAATCGGACGCGGTTCCTCTCATGAAGACCGCGTGACAGACACCAACGCACACACTCGATGGAGCGCCCAGTGGCAACAATCGCAGAACCGATGAACGCATTCACCGCAGCCGCAGACGCCGGACGCGAGCCCTACAAGGTCAAGGACATCTCGCTGGCCGAATTCGGCCGCAACGAAATCCGTCTGGCCGAGCACGAGATGCCCGGTCTCATGGCTCTGCGCGCGGAGTACAAGGGAAAACAGCCCCTGGCGGGCGCAAAAATCATGGGCAGTCTTCACATGACCGTTCAAACAGCGGTGCTCATCGAGACTCTCACCGAGCTCGGCGCCGACGTGCGTTGGGTTTCCTGCAACATTTTCTCGACGCAGGACCACGCTGCGGCTGCCGTGGTTGTCGGAAAAAGCGGCACGATCGACAATCCGCAGGGCACGCCGGTCTTCGCGTGGAAGGGCGAGACGCTCGAGGAATACTGGTGGTGCACAGACCAGGCACTGGTCTGGCCAGACGGATCCGGACCGAACCTTCTGCTGGACGACGGTGGAGACGCGACCTTGTTAGTCCACAAGGGCGTCGAGTTCGAGAAGGCCGGCCGCGTTCCGGATTACAACGAGAGAAAAGATTCAGAGGAGTACGGCGTCATCCTCAATCTCCTCCGTCGCGAGCTCAAGAAAGATCCGCAGCGCTGGACGCGCATGTCGAAGGATCTGCGCGGCGTATCTGAAGAGACTACGACCGGTGTCCACCGGCTTTATCAGATGATGGAAGCCGGCACTCTTCTCTTCCCCGCGATCAACGTCAACGACTCCGTGACCAAGAGCAAGTTCGACAACCTTTACGGCTGCCGCCACTCACTCACTGATGGAATTCTGCGCGCCTCAGATGTCATGCTCGCCGGCAAAGTGGCGGTCGTCTGCGGCTACGGTGACGTGGGCAAGGGTTGCGCACAGGCGCTCAAAGGCCAGGGCGCGCGCGTCGTCATCACCGAGATCGATCCCATTTGTGCGCTCCAGGCCGCGATGGAAGGCTATCAGGTTACGACTCTCGGCGACGTTGTCACGACTGCCGACATCTTCATAACGGCCACCGGCAACAAGAACATCATTACCGCCGAGCACATGGCGCGAATGAAAGACAAGGCGATCGTCGG